>DASTEU010000275.1:0-11638 GCA_035709325.1 Candidatus Limnocylindrales bacterium
CGGCCGACGACAAGGGCGGCGGCAGGTGCTATCCTCCGCAATCGCCGCAGCGGACCCGTGGTGTAGCGGCCCAACATGCCAGCCTGTCACGCTGGAGATCGCCGGTTCGAATCCGGTCGGGTCCGCCATCAGCGCATCTCCCTTACGCCCCGTCCGCCCGCCCGGACGGGGCGTTCCTCTGCGTCGCGGTCCTGGCCGGGCATGGGGCGGGGCGCCCTCCGGTCTCGGCTGTCACAATCCGCGGCGTGAAGCGGCTGCCGTTCGTCACGGTCCTCGGCCTGCTCGCCGTGGCGATCGTCGTCACGCTGGGGGGCAGCTTCGTGGGCTCCCCGGCGAGGTCCGGGAGCCCCGCAACGACCACCAGCGCGCCGCCGCTTGCCGGCGCCCCGACACCTTCCCCCGAGGCGACGCCGCATCCCGCACCCACGGATCCGCCGACGCCCACGCCGATCCCGATCGCCAACGTCCCGATCGTGCCCGTCACCAACTTCCGGACCACCGTCGAGCGGACCGGCTACGAGGAGGTCCGGGCCGCACTCGCAGGCACGAGCGAGACCTTCGATTCCGTCGAGCTCGTCGAGGCTGAGGCCGATGCGATCCTCGAGTCGCTGGGCGCGGATTCGGAGGCCGCGGCCGCGGGGCAACGGCTGGTCCTCGCCCCGGACGCGGCGACCCTCACGACGGACCTCGCGTCGAACCGCAAGCGGCTCGCGTTCCTCCGGGCCGACGCGGTCGGTCCAGCGGTCCGGGCCCTCGGCTGGGGCGACCGGTCGCTCTTCGGGGTCGGGGCGGTGGAGACGGTCGAGGCCTGGGGCCTGACGGCGGCGCTGCCCGATGACGGCGAGCCTTTCGACCCGGCCGCGACCTGGACGCTCGTAGCCGGCGGCGACATCCTCCTCGACCGCGGCGTCGCCCAGACCGTAAAGGTCAACGGCAAGGGCGTCGACTTCCCGTTCGACGGCGGCACGGCCGACATCACCTCGCGCTACTGCTGCTCATCGTTCGGCTGGGAGCTGCCGCGGGTCGAGCGGACCGGCAACGCCGGCGCGATGCGGGCGCTCATCGGCGGCGCCGACGTGGCGATCGCGAACTTCGAGAACCCGGCGCCGAAGAACTTCCGGTA
Organism: Candidatus Limnocylindrales bacterium; assembly: GCA_035709325.1. GTDB lineage: Bacteria > Chloroflexota > Limnocylindria > Limnocylindrales > CSP1-4 > CF-46. The sequence goes on from DASTEU010000275.1 coordinate 1,124, forward strand.
CCACACGTCGGGAACGGTCTTCTCGGCCGACCCGGTCCTGATCGAAGGTCTGGCAAACGCGGGCATCGACTGGGTCTCGCTCGCGAACAACCACATCGGAGACGCCGGTCGGAACGGGATCGTGGAAACGATCGAGCATCTCGCCGAGTGGGGAATCGCCGCCGGGGGCGCGGGCCGCAATGCCCGGGCCGCCCGCCGCCCGTCGATCATCGAGGTCGGCGAGACCACGCTCGGCATCCTCGCCTACGACACGATCGCGCCGGGCTACCGAGCCGGCGCCGAGCGCCCCGGGAGCGCATCGCTCTCGGCCCAGATCGTGGCCGAGGATGTCGTGAAGGCCCGCGACGCCGGTGCGGACGTGATCATCGTCTTCCCCCACTGGGGCACCGAATACGACCCGACGCCGTTCGCCGGGCAGCAGGAGCTCGCTCGGGCGTGTCTGGACGCCGGCGCCGACATCGTTATCGGCAATCACGCCCACTGGGCCGGGGCGATGGAGATCCACGACGGCAAGCCGATCTGGTACGCGCTCGGCAACTTCGTGTTCGACCAGACCTGGTCGGAGCCGACGATGGAGGGGATCACGCTCGAGCTGACGTTCGGCGGCGCCGAGCTCGTCCAGGCCCGGATGCGGCCGCACATCATCCTCGACAAGTCGCAACCGAACTTCCTCGATCCGGCCGGCGACGGGCGGGTCGTCCTAGGCCAGGTCTACGACGCGTCGGGCAAGCTGCTGCCCTGGTAGCGGCCGTCGAAATCCGTTGGCCGGGAGGTTCCGGTCGGCGTCCGCCGCTCCGGCTCCCGTCCCTCGTCGCCCTCTCCGCCTTGGTCGCCGCCTGCGCCTCCGCTCCGCCCTCGGATATTCCCCGGATGCGTAGATCGCGGAAGGATTCGTCCGGGAGGGCCGTTCTGGGCCACGTTCATGGCCCCCGGTGATATTCGCGCTGTAGACCAGGGCGGGAGGCATGCATCTGCGGCCGGATAAGCCTCCATGAGTGTCAATCTGTTGGGAGTCCGGCGACTTGGCTCGTAAGCGTCCTGCCCGCCTGCGAGGGTGTGGCCTCTTCCGGATGTGCCGGTCGCCGGACATAGGTCGGACCGACCGGTGTGACTTCATAGGAGCGTGGTATCCGCCCCCACTCAGGCGTGTCCACCGGCCGGTCCGGGATCGTCACCCCTGATCAGGAGGCAACACCGGAGATGATCGTCATCGGGATCGATTCGCACAAGCGCAGCCACACCGCGGTCGCGTCGACGGGACCGGCCGCAGGCTCGCCGAGCGGACCGTCGGGACGACGAGCGCGGGCCATCTCGAGCTCGTCCGCTGGGCCGCCCGGTTCGAGGAACGGACCTTCGCCCTCGAGGACTGCCGGCACCTCAGTCGGCGTCTCTCGACCGACCTGCTCGTCGCCGACGAGGCCGTCGTCCGGGTCCCGCCCAAGCTCATGGCCGGCGCCCGCCGCTCGGGCCGCGAGCCCGGCAAGAGCGACCCGATCGACGCCCTCGCCGTCGCCCGGGCCGCCCTCCGCGAGGACCTGCCGATCGCGACCCTCGACGGACCCGATCACGAGGTCCGCCTCCTCGTCGATCACCGCGAGGACCTCGTCGCCGAGCGGACCCGGGCCGAGAACCGCCTGCGCTGGCACCTCCACGAGCTCGACCCGGGCGGCGAGCCGCCGAGCCGCAGCCTCAATCGAGCGGTCGTCCTGGCCGGCCTCGAGGATCGGCTCGCCACGGCGCCCGGGACGGTCGGCCGGATCGCCCGCGAGCTCGTCGCCCGGATCCGCGAGCTGACCGGCGCGATCAACAACCTGGAGCGCGAGATCGGCCGCCTCGTTGACCGCGGCCAAGCTCGTCGGCGAGACGGCCGGCATCGGCCGCTTCCGGTCGCGGGCCGCCTTCGCCCGGCACAACGGCACGGCACCGCTGCCGGTCTGGTCGGGCACCACCGAGCGCCATCGCCTGAGCCGGACCGGCAACCGCCAGCTCAACGTCGCCCTCCACCGGATCGCGATCACCCAGCTCCAGCGGGACAGCCCGGGCCGGACGTACCTCGAGCACCGCCGCAGCCAGGGCGACACGAAGACCGAGGCGATCCGGGCCCTTCGCCGTCGGATCAGCGACGAGGTCTTCCGCCGGATGCGCCACGATGAAGCCGCCCGAGCCGCTCGCCTTCGGGCCTTTGCGGCCGCGGCTTGACATAGGAGCATCCGGAATACGGCGGCCGGCGGCGGGTCGACGCGGAGACCACCGAGCCCTCGGCCTCGCCTCCGCCCTCGGATATTCCCCGGATGCGTAGATTGCCGGACGGTCCGCCCGAACGACCCCTGCTGACCAGCGTTTATTACGCCCGGTGATATCCGGGCGGCGAATGGGGCCGGAAGCCGGCTTCTGCGCCCGGATACGCCTCCACGGAATACTGCGGTCGGCGCCTCGGTCGGCGACGCGGTGGGCGGCGGGTCGGCGCGGCCGGAGGCCATCGCCGGGGCCCGAGCTAGTTGATTCCGGCGAAGAGGTCGGTCTCGGGCGGCGTGGTCGGGACCCGGGACTCGCGGAGGATGAACGCCTCCTGGCTCCAGTACTCTCGCCAGCCGTCGAGGCCGAACTTCATGAACGGGAAGTCGTCCGAGATCTGGGTCACGTGGCGGCGCAGCGCCTCCCACTTGCGGTCGATCGCCGACGAGATGTCGATCCGGGTCGTGATCGCCTCGTCGGGGACGAGCATCCTGGCCATCGTCTGCTCGAACTCCGCGAGCTGCTCCGCCGTCGCGTCCTTCGGCGGCAGCCAGAAGCTCTCGACGCCCAACTCCGCGAGGCGCCGGTTCATCGCTTCGCGGACCGACTTCGGGATCGCCTGCTCGTAGAGCTTGGCCGGCGCCCACGGCTCGAGGCCCGCCTCGAGCTGCTCGGGGTACCAGCCCGGATCGCCGGCCCGAGGCCAGGCGCGGACCGCGACGTCGTGGGTCCGGATGTGGTCGGGGTGGCCGTAGCCGCCGAACTCGTTGTAGGTCGTGACGACGTCCGGCCGATAGGTGCGGATGAGCCAGACGAGGCGCCGGGCCGCCTCGTCGAGGTCGGCCTGCCAGAACGAGCGCGGGTCGTGGTTGCCGGCCCGGCCCATCATGTCCGAGTCGCGGTAGCCGAGGCTCTCCCACTCGGTGACGCCGAGGATCCCCATCGCGGCTTCCAGCTCGCCGGCCCGGATCTCGGCGAGCCGGCGATGGTTGTCGGGGGTGTCCATGTCCGTCACGACGATCTCGCCGAGCTCGCCGCGGGTGCAGGTGACGAGCACGACGCGATGCCCGGAATCCACGGCCCGGGCCATCGTTCCGCCCGTCCCGATCGTCTCGTCGTCGGGGTGGGCGTGGACGGTCATCAGGGTCAGTCGGCGCGGCTCGGTCATGGTCGAGATGCTAGCGGGAGCGGCGCTCGAGCATCACGACGGGGATCCGCCGCGTCGCCTTGCGTCGGTAGGCCTCGAACTCCGGGTATCCGGCGACGAGCCGCGGCCACAGGCGCTCCGCCTCGGAGTCGGTCGCCTCGCGGGCCCGGACGGGGATCCGCTCCCGGCCGACTTCGACGTCAGCGTCGGGGTTCGCCCGGAGGTTCAGCGACCAGTTCGGGTCGGCGTCCTCGCCGGCATTCGAGGCCACCACCACGAACGCCGGGCCGTCTTCGACGTAGAAGAGGCCGGTCCGCCGAAGCGTGCCCGACTTGCGCCCGCGAACCAGCAGGAAGAGCGTGCCGACCCGGCGGCCCGGCCTCGTCGTTCCCAGGCGCCCGCGGGTCGCCGCGAACAGCGCCCTGTGAACGGCCCAGCCGATTCGAAGGACGGGCCGGGGTGGCGTCATGCTCCGACGATACGCCGCGGGGGGCGCCGCTACCATCGACGAATGCCCCGCCTCCCGACCGGACCGCTGACGGGCATCCGGGTCGTCGACTGTTCGACGGTCCTCGCCGGCCCGTACGCGACGATGCTCCTCGGCGATCTCGGCGCCGACGTCGTCAAGGTCGAGCCGCCCGACGGCGACGCGACGCGGGGCTGGGGACCGCCGTGGGTCGGCGACGAGGCGGCCGGCACGCGGACGGCCGCCTACTACCTCGCGGTCAATCGCAACAAGCGGAGCCTCCGCCTCGACCTGCGGACCGAGGCGGGCCGCGAGGTCCTGCGGCGCCTGCTCGCGACCGCCGACGTCTTCGTCGAGAACTTCCGCCCGGACAGCCTGGCCCGCCTGGGCCTCGGCGACGAGGTCCTCGCCGAACTCAACCCGCGCCTTCTCCACCTCGCGATCAGCGGCTACGGCCCGACGGGACCCGAGGTCGGGCGACCCGGCTACGACTTCCTGCTCCAGGCCGAGGCCGGCCTGATGTCGATCACGGGTGCGCCGGACGAGGCCGGCGGCGTGCCGACGAAGGTCGGCGTCGCGATCGCCGACGTCGCCGCCGGGCTCCACGCAGCGGTCGGGGTCCTGGCCGCCCTCGCCGGTCGGGAGCGCCCCGTCGGTCCGGCTCACGCGATCGGCCAGCGCATCGACGTGTCGCTACTCGAATCGACGCTGTCGCTCCTCGTGAACCAGGCCCAGAACGCCTTCGTCACGGGGCGGGCGCCGGTCCGCCGCGGCAACACCCACCCGAACATCGTCCCGTACCAGGCGTTCGAGACCGCCGACGGGCACATCGTGATCACGGTCGGCAGCGAACGGCAGTGGCCGCGCCTCTGCCGCGCGCTCGGCCTGCCGGCGCTCGCGGACGATCCGCGCTTCGCCACGAACGGTGATCGGGTCGCGAACCGGGACGAGCTTTCGACGACGCTCCAGCACCGCCTCGGCGAGCGGACGACCGCGGAATGGCTCGAGATCCTCGCGGCAGCCGACGTTCCGGCCGCTCCGATCAACGACGTCCCGAGCGCGTTCGCAACGCCACAGGCGCAGGCCCGCCGGATGAGCGTCGAGGTCGAGCACCCGGTTCTCGGGCGGACGATGCAGGTCGGCCTCCCGTTCACGCTGTCGACGACCCCCGCCGAAGTCCGGACCGCGCCGCCGCTCCTCGGCGAGCACGGCCCCGAGATCCTCGCCGAGCTGGGCTACTCCGAGGCGGACATCGAAGCGTTGCGGGCCGGCGGCGCCATCTGAATCCGGCCTGCGCGCACTCGGCGGCCGTCAGAGCTCCTGCCGGCGGAACGCCAGCCAGGAGACGCCGAGCAGGAGTGCCGTCAGGACCGCGGCGGCAAGCACCGGGACGAGGTCGACGCCCGGCTGACCGAGGGCCAGCCGTCGCGCCGGCTCACCCAGCCCGACCGGGAGGACGCGAGCGAGGGCCGGGACGATGCTGAGGACGCCGACGAGGATGAACGCGACCACGCCGAGGCCGGCGGCCGCGAGGGCCGAGCGGCTCAGTGTGCTGCCGACGAACGTGATCGCGGCGAACACCAGCAGGCTCAGCCATTGGAGGGCGGCACTCGCCGCGAACCCCGCGACGGGCAGCGGCTCGAAGAGGACGAGCGTGTAGAACCAGGCGCCGGCAGCCGCGAGGGCGGTCGCCACCCCGAGGGTCACGCCGATCGCCGCCAGCTTCGAGACGAGGAACGCCGCCCGGCCGGCCGGCTTCGTCAGGATCAGGCCCGCCGTGCCCCGCTCCTTCTCGGTCGCGACCGCGCCCATCGCGAGCAGGACCGCGACGAGGATCCCGAATTGGCCGAGGTTCTTGGCGAACTGATCGTACGAGTCGGCAGTGGTCGGCGGGGGCAACACGATCTGGAACTGGTCGCCGCCGACGAGCTCGAGGATCTCCGGCGTGAAGCGGGCGAGCAGCGGCGAGGTCAGGCCGGTCAGGACGAAGACCGCGGTCACGACCGGCAGGCGCATCGTCCGCCACTGCTCGAGCAGCTCCTTGCGCAACAGCACGCCGAACCCGGTCATTCCTTGACGACCTCCCGCCAGCGGACGAAGCCGCGGCCGTCCAGGTCGTCGGGCGACGGCGGGCCGACGAGGGCGAGGAAGACCTCCTCCAGGGTCGGCCGGACCTGCTCGAACGCGATCAGCACGACCCCGGCCGACACGACGAGCGGCAGGATCTCCCGGGCGGCCGCGTCCGGGTCGCCGACCGAGACGCGCAGGCCGGAGCCGTCGGCGAGGGTCACCTCGGTCGCCCATGGGGCGGTCCGGAGGCGTGCGACGAGGGTTTCGACCGACGCCGCCTGACCGGGTGCGGGGTCGAGCCGGTAGACGGGGCGGGCGTGGGCAGCGAGCAGCGCGCCCAGGGGTCCCTCGGTGACGAGCCGGCCGCGGTTCATGATCGCAACGCGGTCGCAGATCCGCTCGACGTCGGCGAGGACGTGGGTCGAGAAGACGACGGTCGCGTCGCCGCGCAGCCCCTCGATCAGCTCGAGCAGGTCGCGCCGGCCCTCGGGGTCGAGCGAGCTCACCGGCTCGTCGAGGAAGAGGATTGCCGGCTCGTGGATCACTGCCTGGGCGATGCCGAGCCGCTGGCGCATACCGCCCGAGTAGCCGGCGATGCGGCGCGAGCCGGCCGCCGCCAAGCCGGTCCGCTCGAGCGCCGTCCCGACGCGCCGGCGCAGCTCCTCGCCGGCGAAGCCGTGCAGCCGCCCGACCAGCTCGAGGAGCTCACGGCCCTTCATCCAGCCGTAGAAGCGGGGGTCCTGGTCCAGGTAGCCGATCCGCCGGCGCAGATCGGGCTGGTCGAGGCCGACCTCCACACCGGCGACCGACGCGCTGCCACTTGTCGGGCGGGCGAGGCCGGTCAGGATCCGGATCGTCGTCGTCTTGCCGGCGCCGTTCGGCCCGAGCAGGCCGAAGATCGAGCCGGGCGGGACCTCGAGGTCGAGCCGGTCCACGGCGAGGATCGATCCGAAGTGTTTTGTCAGCTGAGCGGCCTGGATCGCCGGCCCGGGCGTTGCGCCGACGAGCGTCGCACCGGCGGCCGTGGCGGGTCCGGTCGTCCCGCCGGCCGGCGCTCCGGCCGTCACGACTCCTCCCGCCCGGCGACGAAGTAGACGATCGGACCGATCACGTTGACGAACACGATGACGAGCGCCCAGACGAGCTTGCTGCCGCCGCGGACGCGGCGGTCCTCGTGTTCAAGATCGATCAGCGCCGCGACCATCAGGCCCAGCTGGATCAGGACGATCGGGACGAGGAGCGCGACGATCTGTTCGGGCTTGAGGTCGGCCATCACGTGCGAGCGTAGCGGGGCCGCGCCGGGTCATCCAGTCCGCTGCGACGTCGCCAACAGTGCCGACAGCACTGGTAGGCCGGTCGTCGCGTGCCCGTTCGTGTGTACCAGTGCCCTGGCTGGTGGCGCGGCACCCCCGACGCGTGCGCCGATGCACGCAAGCGCCCCGGACGGTGGGACCTGCCCTGCTAGACTCGGCCGGCCGCCCGGCCCCCCGGCAGGCGACCCGAATCGACGACGCGGAGAACGCCATGACCGACGACCGCGAGCGCTGGGCGCTCATCCTCGGCGCCTCGAGCGGGATGGGCGAAGCCACGTCGCTCGCCCTCGCCGCGAACGGCTACCGGATCTGCGGCATCCACCTCGACTTCCGGGCGGCCCTCGCCCACGTCGAAGAGGTCAAGGCCGGCATCGAGGCCGCCGGCAGCGAGGCGCTCTTCATCAACATGAACGCCGCCGACGACGAGAAGCGGGCGGCGGCCCTCGAGACCCTCCGGGTTCGGTTCGAGGAGAGCCGGGCCGCCGGGCGCCGTCCCTACGTCCGCGTCGTCATGCATTCGCTGGCGTTCGGGTCGCTCGTGCCGTTCCTCGCCGACGATCCGAAGGCGGCGGTCGATCGCAAGAAGATGGAGATGACCCAGGACGTCATGGCCAACAGCCTGGTCTACTGGGTCCAGGACCTGTGGCGGGGTGGCTTCATCGAGGCCGGCTCGAAGATCTTCGCGATGACCTCGGAAGGGACGAGCCGGGTCGTGCCCTCGTACGGCGTCGTGTCCGGCGCCAAGGCGGCGCTCGAATCGCACGTTCGCCAGCTCGCGATGGAGTTCGCGCGGCTCGGTGCCGGCGTCGCGGTCAACTCGATCCGGGCCGGCGTCACCGACACGCCGGCGCTCCGCAAGATCCCCGAGAACCAGCGGATGATCGACGTCACGCTCGCCCGCAATCCGCACGGCCGGCTGACGACGACGCAGGACGTCGCCGAGGCGATCCTCCGCCTGTCGGAGTCCGATTCGGACTGGATCAGCGGCAACATCATCGGGGTCGACGGCGCCGAATACGTCACGGGCTAGCGTGAACGCGGCTCGCGGATGAGGGTGCCATGACGGCCGGCCGGGTCATCGTTGTCGGCTCGGTGAACATCGACCTCGTGGCGACGTCCGAGCGGCTGCCTGCCCCCGGAGAGACGGTCACCGGTGCCGTCTTCGCCCGCCATCACGGCGGCAAGGGCGGCAACCAGGCGGTCGCGGCGGCTCGTCTCGGCGCTCCGACCTCGTTCGTCGGGGCAGTCGGCGACGACGAGTTCGGCGGGGAGGCGCGGGCCGCGCTCGAGGACGAGGGGATCGACCTGTCAGGCCTGGCGACGACGCCGGGGCCGACGGGGGTCGCCCTGATCCTGGTCGACGGCAGAGGCGAGAACCTCATCTCGGTAGCATCCGGGGCGAATGCCGCACTGACCGTCGAGCTCGTTCGCGACGCCCTCGCGCGCCTCGCTCCCGGCGCAGGGGACGTCGTCCTCGTCGGCCACGAGATCCCGACCGCGACGGCCCGCGCGGCCCTGGCCGCGGCTGCGGCTAGCGGCGCTACCACGATCCTCAACCCGGCACCGGCCGGCGGCCTGGACCGGTCGATCTTCGGTCTCGCCGATGTATTGACCCCGAACCGCGGCGAACTCGCGATGCTCCTTGCAGCCGAGGCCCGCCGAATCGGCCGGGCCGGCGTCGTCGACGCCCGGCCGGAGATCGCGGCCGGAACGCTTCTCGAGCGCAACTCCGAAGGCGAGGGCGTGCGGTGGGCGGTCGTCGTGACGCTCGGGCCCGCCGGCGCGGTCGTCGTGGAGCGCGGCCGATGGGCCGACGCGTCCGCCCGGCGCGTCGGGGCCGTCGACACGGTCGGTGCCGGCGATGCGTTCAACGGCGCGCTCGCGGCGGCCCTCGCCGCCGGCTTCGAGCTCGTGCCGGCGGCCGAACGGGCGGTCGCGGCCGCGGGCCTCGCCACGACGAAGGCCGGCGCCCGCGAGGGCATGCCCACGACGGCCGAACTCGAGGCGGCCCTCGGCGGGCCGTGAGAGCCGCGTCGGCGATCCGGGCCGGCGAGCGCACCTGAGGCCTCCGATCACCGCCAAAACGTACCGCCGCCGGAGGACCATCGGCCGGGGGCCGTGAGCGCCGCCATTCGGGAGACTGCCGGCACGGCAAACGTCGGATCCCGCCGGATTCGACCGAGCCGGCTCGAGGGTTCAGACCTCATGACCGTGAACGTCGCACGCAGGCGAGCGGCGCAGATCGCCACAGCGCGGGCGGCGCAGATCGCCACATCGTCGGCCGACGCGCCGACCGCGATCGGCGAGTTCGAGCCGACGACCTTCGCCTGCCCTGCCTGCAGGCGACCGCTTGCGCTCGCCGCTCGCCGCTGCCCCGGCTGCGGGACGCGTTTCCTCATGCGGGTCGAGCTCCGGCGCGCGTCGGTGTTCATCGGCGTCGGCCTCCTCGTCGGCCTCATGGTCGGCGGCGGGCTGACCGCGGTGAGCTCCGCGATCGATCGGCCGGCCCGCGACGCGCGCATTGCCGCCGAAGCCGCTGTCGCGGCCGTCGCCGCGGCGGGCACGGCCGCCGACCCGGTTGCGTCCGTCCGACCCGTTGCGACCCAGGGGACCGGCGGGTCGAGCGGCGTGGGAGGGACGGCCGGCGTCCCGGCGCTCACTCGCTCCGCGATCGGCCAGGCGCTCGCCGTCGACACCCGGCTCGCGAGTTCGGCGACGGCACTCGCAGGCGCGGCGGGAGCCCGCACGTTCGACACGGTGGAGGTCGCGGCGATCCTTCGCACGCTCTCCGGCGACGCGGTGTTCGGGCTGCAGCTGACGTCCCACATCGGCGCCTGGAAGGGCGGCACCGAGGTGAGCGGCACCCTCGGCGCGTTCTACACCGCGGTCCGGGACGTTGCCGCGGAGGGACTGACGGCGTCGATCCGCAACGAGGCCGCCTACCGGGCGGCGTCGACGAGGATGCTCCAGCTGCTCGCCGACCTCGAGGGGCTCGACGGCAGCCTCCGAACCGTGGCCGCCGAGGCCGGCGTCAGCCTTCCCTGACGCGGCGCGCCGTCACGGCGCCGCGCCGCTCGGGCCGTAGCCGGTCAGCTCCACGTACGCCTCGCCGCCGAGCGCCTCGCTCCCGCGCTCGGCCTCGACGTGCTGCGAGCCCTCCCAGTAGAGGACGCCGGTCGTCGCCCGCGTGTCGAGCTCCTGGTCGGCGACCGTCGGACTGAGCCGGATGACGAGTTCCTCGCCGGGCAGCTCGATCGTCCAGCCGGCGGGATAGTCGGCGCCCG
>DASTEU010000276.1:0-6444 GCA_035709325.1 Candidatus Limnocylindrales bacterium
TGTCGGCGGGATGACACCGGCGATGGCCCGGCGGCATGCTGTCGGGACCTCGAAATGGCTGGCCGACCGGGAGGGCACTTCATGCGCTACGGACTGATCGCCGAGGGTCCGCTGGAGCGAATCGGGTTCGCCTCGGGCGCCGTTCCCACACGATGCTCGAGCCGTACGGGGCGGGCTTCAGCCGGGCCCTCATGGTGGCGACCCGGATCGGCATCTTCGACGCGCTCGCCGATGGGCCGCTCGGAGCGGAAGCGGTCGCCGAACAGTGCGCGATCGACCCCTGGGCGGCTGGGAAGCTGATGAATCTGCTCGTCGGAATGCGCTATCTGCGGCGGTCCTTGGACGGTCTGTACCGGCTCACCGGTCCGGCGAAGAAGTGGCTGCTCCGGGACGATCCCCGATCCGTCCGCGACATGGTGCTCATGAAGTTCCTCGAGTGGGAGTGGATCGAAGGGCTCGAGTCGTTCGTCCGGACCGGCAAGCCGCTCGACGTCCACTCGGCGATGAGCGCCGACGACTGGGGCGTCTACCAGCGCGGCATGCGGGCCCAGGCCGGGACGCTCCGGGGCTGGTTCGCCCGCCGCGTGCCGATGCCGCCGAACGCCACGCGGATGCTCGACATCGGCGGATCCCACGGGTACATGTCGGTCGAGCTGTGCCGGCGTCATCCCAGCCTCCGGTCGGTCGTCCTCGACCTGCCCGAAGCGGTCGAACAGGCAGCGCCCCTTCTCGCGGCCGAAGGCATGGGCGATCGCGTCGTCCACCGGGCGGGCAACGTCCTCGAGGACGATCTCGGGACCGAGCAGTACGACCTGATTCTCGCGTTCAGCATCGTTCATCACTTCGATGCCGAGACGAACCGCGCCCTCGCCGCACGCTGTGCGCAGGCGCTGCGGCCGGGCGGCTTCTACGTCATCTGCGACCTGATCCGGCCGGAGTCGCCGAACGGCGCGAGCGCGTACGACCTCTTCTACGACCTGTACTTCGCGTTGACGAGCCGGTCCGGTCTGTGGAGCTTCGAGGAGATGGCCGAGTGGCAGCGGGCCGCCGGGTTGCGGCCGCGCAAGTCGACGCATCTCGTCATGGGCCAGGGGCCTGGCCTGCAGGCCGGCGAGCGCGTGTAGTCCTGCGTGCCCGTGCGGTCGCCCCCGGCCGAGGCGGTCGCCCCCGGCCGAGGCGGTCTCCCCGCCCGGGCCGGTCGCCCCCGCCCGTGGCGGTCGCCCCGCCCGGGACGACCGTCCGATATCGCACGCCCGGCGAAACCACACCCGATTCCGGCCGGCGATTTCGGACTCCGAGATCGTCCGAGGTGGGGTGAGGTGGATTCCGCCGGCGTACGAAATCGTCGGACCGGGGATTGAACCGCCCGGCCTTGTTCTCCGCCGTACCGTGTAGGCGACCAGGTCGGTCGCCTCGGGAAGGGAGCGAGGCGTGCAGACGGAGCTCGTCGAGCAGGCACGGAACGGAGACCGCGAGGCCTTCGGCGTGCTGGCCGGCGGCGCCGTCGATCGGTTGTACGCGATCGCTCGCCTCATCCTGCGCGATACCGACCTCGCGGAGGATGCGACCCAGGAGGCCCTGGTCCGGGCCTGGCGCGACCTGCCGACGCTTCGCGACGTCGAGCGGTTCGATGCCTGGCTCTACCGGCTGATCGTCCGAGCCTGCACCGACATCGGTCGCCACCGACGTCGATGGCGGGCCGAGCTGGCCGTGCTGCCACCGGTTCAGTCCGAACCCGACCGATCGGCGGAGCTCGCCGATCGCGACCAGATCGAACGCGGGCTGCGCCGCCTCAACGAGGCGCAGCGGACAATCCTGGTTTTCCACTTCTACCTCGACCTGTCCCCCACCGAGACGGCCGAGGCGCTCGAGATCCCCGTCGGGACGGCGAAGTCCCGGCTCCACTACGCGATCGAAGCGCTCCGGGCCGCGCTGGCGGCCGACGAGCGCGCCTCGGTCAGCGCCCTGCGGGAGGGCCGGATGGCATGAACGCCAGCGACGAGCTCGAACGCCGGATCACCGACTTCTACGCGAGTGAGGCGACGCCGCGTGCTCCCGAGTGGGTGCTCGAGGCGGCCCTCGCCACCGTCGAAACGACCCGTCAGCGGCCCGCCCTGCGCGTGCCGTGGAGGATCCCGAACATGAACACGTACGCCAAGGTTGCGGTCGCGGCCGTCGCGATCGTCGCCGTCGGCGCGGTCGGCCTGGCCGTTCTTCGGCCGGGCTCGTCGCCTGGGGTCGGCGGTCCAATCGTCACGCCGTCGCCGACCCCCGCGCCGTCCCCATCGGCCACGCTCCCGCCGTTGCCGACGCCATCGCCATACGAGCCGCCGGCGCTGACCGAGACGTTCACCTCGGACATCCACGGCATGTCGATCTCGTATCCCGCCGGCTGGAGTTCTCAGGCGGCCACGGTGCCGTGGACGACGTCGAGCCTGCCGCTCTTCCGGGAACCCGCCGGCGACTACCTCTACGAACCGTCCCGGACCGACCACCTGTTCCTGGGGATCGTGTCCAAGGCGCTGGCCGACACTTCGTTCGACGAATGGGCCGCCGACTTGCTGGGCGCCAACGGCTGCCCCGGATCGAGCGCGCCCATCGTCGTCGATGGCGCGGCGGGCGTGATTGCCCCTGAGTGCACCCTTGCGGTCGTGTCGTCCGAAGGGCGCGCGTACGTGTTCGCGCTCAACGCCTCGGACGACTTCGCCGATCTCCGGGCCTTCGATTCCCGTGCCTGGTTCGAGGAGATTCTTGCGACTGCTCAGCTCCAGCCCGCGGATGCCGTGGACGCGGCACCGTCGGGAGCGCCCGCGCCCTGAGAGCAGGCTCGCCGGCCGTCCGAATTCGCACGCCCGGCGAAACCACACCCCGACCTCCTCCGGGCGATTTCGGACTCCGAGATCGTCCGGGCCGGATGGAGGTGGATTCCGGCGACGTGCGAAATCGTCCGACCCGTCCCGGGCAGGCACGAGCCCGCACGAGCCGGCAGGGCGACCATGCCCTGGGCGTAGACTCTCCCAGGATGGGGATCGATGCAGGGCCGACGGCGCGCGAAGCGATCGTCGGCCATCCATCACTCGAGGCGCCGTTCGTCGGTCGCGCCGCGGAGCTCGAGGCGCTGCTCGGCGCGCTCGACGACGCACTCGGCGGCGGGCTACCCCGCTACGTGCTCGTCGACGGCGCGGCGGGCATCGGCAAGAGCCGGCTCGTCCGCGAGTTCCTCTCGGTCGCCCGCTCGCGGGCCTCGGCCGCGGCGATCCTCCAGGGGCGCTGCCCGGCGTCGGGGCGCGGGGTCAGCTACTGGGCCCTCGGCGAGGTTCTCCGACGCGCCTGCGGCATCGGCCTCGACGACCGCGCCGATGACACCGAGACCCGGCTCCGCGCCGGGCTCGCCCGGATCCTCGCCCCGCTCGGCCTGAGCCCGGCCGAGAACGAGGAGACGCTCCACGCACTCGCGACGTCGGCCGGCATCGTCATCGCCGGCAACCCGCTCGAGCGGGTCGAGCCACGCATCGTCCCGCGGGCGATCGCCCGGGCCTGGGCGCGCTTCCTGGGCGCCCACGCTCGGCGCGGCGGCGCGATCCTCCTCATCGAGGACCTCCACTGGGCCGGCTCCGCGCTCCTCGCAGCGCTCCCGATGATCGCCTCGATGCTCGAGGGGCCGGTCCTCGTCGTCGGCACGGCCCGACCGGCGTTCCTCGGTCGGCAGCCCGACTTCATGGTTGATCATGGCCTTGCGACGGTCGGCGTCTCGCCGCTCGGACCGGACGTGGCGGCGTCCCTCGTCGACGCCCTCGTTCCGCCCGGCGCCCTGCCCGACGAACTGCGCTCGACCGTCGTCGCCCGCGCCGAGGGCAATCCGTTCTTCCTCGAGGAGACGGTCCGCCACCTCGTCGAAACCGGAACGCTGCGACCCTCCGACGGCGACACGTGGCAGGTCCGGGCCGGCGGCGCCGCGATCCCCGACTCGCTCCAGGCGGTCCTCGTGGCCCGCATCCAGGCCCTGCCGCTGGCCGAGCGGCGCGTCCTCCAGGAGGCGGCGGTCGTCGGCCGGATCTTCTGGGAGGGTCCCATTCGCCGGGCGCTCGGGGTCGCCGACGTCCGCGCGGAGCTGGGGCGACTCGCCGAGCGGGGCCTCGTCTTCACCCGACCGACCTCGAGCCTGTCCGGCGAGGTCGAGCTGAGCTTCAAACACGCTCTCGTCCGCGACGCGGCCTACGGGACGATGACGACGGTCCACCGGGCGCGCTCCCATGCGTCGGTCGCGGCCTGGCTCGAGGGAATCGCCGACGATCCGACCGCCGAACTCGGGGGCCTGATCGGGGAGCACCTCAAGCGAGCGATCGAGCAGGATCCCGGCGCCACGGCGTGGTCCGACCCGGCCGACCGCGAGCACGTGAGGGCCCGGGCGGTCCGCTACCTCCTCGCGGCGGGCGCGAGTGCCCATCGCCGCTTCGCCATCGACAAAGCGGTCGAGCTCGACGAGGCGGCGCTGCGCCTCGCGACGTCCGACGCGGAGCGGGCCCGGGCCCTGACCGCGCTCGGCGAGGCCCACGAGTCGGGGCTGAGCGGTCCGCCCGCGATCGACGCCTACCGCCGGGCGATGGCCGCCGCCGAGCGGGCCACCCTGCCCGCCGACGAGCGGGCCCGGATCTGTCTCGCGGCCGCCCGGACGATGGCCATCCGCTGGGGCGCGTTCCCGGTCCGGCCCCACCCGGCCGAGATCGACGAGTTCATCGAGGAGGGCCTCGCCCTCGCCGAGGACGCCGAGACCCGCCTCTGGCTGCTCGCGATGAAGGGCGCTGCCGGGATGCGCTGGGACGCCGTGCACCTCTCGGACCCCGAGTTCGTCGCCGACCGCTCGCGGGCCGTGAATGCCGCGATCGAGGGTGCCCGACAGCTCGGGCTCACCGACCTCGTCGTCGTCGCCGGCCGCCTGTCGGGCCAGCTCGAGTTCGCGGCGGGTCGCTTCGCCGCCTCGGGTGCGGTGTTCCGGGATCTCGTGCCCCATCTCCCGAAGGTCGAGTCGGTCTTCCAGCGGGCGCTCACCTCGATGTACGTGACGCAGGCCCTCGCCGACGTCGTCGGTGCCTACGCCGACGCGCTCGAGGTCGCCCGGACCGTCCTTGAGCTCGGCCGGAAGCTCAGTCCGCACGAGCATGCCCACGGAACCGCGTCGATGCTGTGGAGCCTCTACCACCTCGGTGAGTGGGCGGAGACCGGGCCGCTCGTCGAGGAGCACCTCCGCGCGGTCCGTGGCGCGGACGTGTTCGTGTGTTCGTACATGCGGAGCGGCCCGCTCGTCGGGGCGCTCATCGCCGGTCACCTCGGCGAGTTCGAGCGGGCCCGCGAGCTCCTCGCCGAGGTCGAGATGAGCGACGACGCGCCGGGTTTCCCCGAGGCGCTTCGGGCCCGCGTCCTGGTGACGCTCGGCGAACCCGAGGCGGGCGCCGCCGCCGCGCTCGCGATGATCGAGGGTGGCCGGCTCGCGAGCCTCGAGGAGAACGAACACGAGGCGATCGCCCTGATCGAGGCGCTCCATGCGCTCGGCGACTGGGAGCGGCTGCGGGCGTTCCTGCCCGATGCCCGCAGGCGGAGCGCCTCGCTCGCGATCCTCGGCCCGATCTGCGACCGCGCCGAGGGCCTCGTGGCGGCGGCCGACGGCGACACCGACCGGGCGATCGAGCGCTATCGGGCGGCGCTGGCGGGCTTCGAGCGGTTCGGCGTCCGCTACGAGATCGCCCGGACCGAGGCGCTCCTCGCGAACGTCCTGCCCGACGGCGACGCGATGCTCGCCGATGCGATCGCGACGGCCGAGTCGCTCTTCCGCGGGCCTGCGGCTACGACCGTGACGGCGGCGCCCCCGTCAGCCCCGTCGGCTCGTTCCGCCCCGGCCGGCGCCTCGGAACCGGCGCTGACCGAACGCGAACGGGAGATCCTGCGCCTGATCGGCGAGGGCATCGACAACCGGGCGATCGCCGAGCGGCTCGTCCTGAGCCACCGGACCGTCGAGCGCCACGTCTCGAACATCTACCTCAAGCTCGGGCTCGAGGGCCGGGCGGCCCGGGCGGCGGCCGCCTCGTACGCGGTCCGCTCGGGCCTGACCGACTAGCGGAGCGGCGGCATCAGCCAGCGTCCGCCGCGGTTCGGCGCTGACCCGCGCCCGACCTCCGCCTTTCCCCGGCCGGCGCTCGCGCTAGTGCTCGCCGTCCCATCGAGCGACTCGAGGAACTGCGGCGGCACGCGCACGTCGGCGGCCTGCTCGAACGCGTAGGTCAGCCCGATGAGTGTCGGCTCGTCCCAGCGGCCGCCGATGAACGAGACGCCGATCGGCAGGCCGGACACGTAGCCGGCCGGAACCGTGACGTGGGCGTAGCCGGCGATCGCGGCCGGGCTCGACGACCCGATGCACGTGCTGAAGTCGCCGCCGAGGTCGCCGTTCAC
>DASTEU010000277.1:0-5332 GCA_035709325.1 Candidatus Limnocylindrales bacterium
GCCCTCGCCGACTTCTACGGCCGGCGGCGGATCTTCGCGATCGGCCTCGTCGGGTTCGGGATCACCTCGTTCCTCTGCGGGATCGCCCCGAATCTCGAGCTGATCGTCCTCTTCCGCGTCCTCCAGGGAGCGGCCGGCGCCTTGCTCGTCCCGGGCTCGCTCTCGATCATCACGGCGACGTTCGAGGGGTCGGCTCGCTCGCGGGCCTTCGGGACGTGGGCCGCCGCGACGTCCGGGCTGGCCGTGCTGGGCCAGCCGATCGGCGGGCTGCTCGTCGACTCCCTCTCGTGGCGGGCCGCGTTCCTCATCAACGTGCCGCTCGTCGCGATCGCCCTCTGGGCGACGCTCCGTCACATGCGCGAGTCGCGCGACATGGAGGCCTCCGGACGCTTCGACTGGCTGGGCGCGATCGTCGGTGCCGTCGCGATCGGCGGTCTCGCCTTCGGGGCCACCCGCGGCCAGCAGCTGGAGTGGCAGGACAGCCTGGCCTGGACGTCGCTCGCGGTCGGTGCCGTCGCGCTCATCGCGTTCCCGCTCCTGATGGCCCGCCGACGCGACCCGCTCGTCCCGCTGGCACTGTTCCGCATCCGCGACTTCGCGGTCATCAACCTGTCCACGTTCCTGATCTACGCCGCGCTCTACGTCACGTTCTTCTACCAGTCCGTCCTGCTCCAGGGGACGCTCGGCTATTCCGCCGTCGGGGCATCGCTCGCCGGGCTGCCGACTGGCCTCCTGCTGACCTTCCTCTCGCAGCGGGTCGGAACGGTCGCCGGCCGGATCGGAGCCCGGCCGCTCCTCGTCGCGGGCCCGTTGATCATGGCCGCCGGCATGGTCTGGTGGGCGAGGATCCCGACGTCGTCGGCGGCATGGCCGGCGTCGTTCGGCGATCCGGCGAGTCTCGCGCCGCCGCCGTCGACGCTCATCGACGTCCTGCCTGCCGTGCTCCTGTTCGGGATCGGCATCTCGCTCGTCGTCGCACCGCTCACGAGCACGCTGATGGGTTCGGTTCCGAGCCGCAACGCCGGCCTCGGCTCGGCGATCAACAACGCGCTCTCGAGGGTCGGGGCGCCGCTCCTGGGAGCGGTCCTGTTCATCGCCGTGTCGGCGAGCTTCTACGACGGCCTCGCGGACCGGGTCCCGGGCCTCGACACGTCGGACCCGGCCGTGCGCGCCGACATCGCACCGCTCAACCCGCCGCGCGACGACGTGCCCGACGAGGTCGCGCTCGCCGCCCGCGAGGCGTCGGTGGACGCGTTCCGCCTCGCGGCGATCCTCGCGGCGGCACTGCTGGTCGCGGGCGCGGTCGCGAACGGCGCCGGTCTGCGCGGCGCGGCGGGCGAACCGCGCGAGGCGACCGAACGAGCCGGCCCCGAGACGACCGAGCCGCGCGAGACGGCCGAACACGGCCCCCCGGAACCGGCGCCCGAAGGCGCGGCGAGGGGCTCGCCGGACCCGGCATGACGCCGGTCGGGGGATGCCGGCCGAGGACGAATCGCTGCTTTCATCGCTCGACCCGACGTGTATCCTCGTCGTGCCGTTGGGGGGTTGGGGCACGGGCGCCCCGGTCCGACGGCGAAGGGATGATGCCCGCGATCTCGTCGCGGGGAGGAAAGGGAGGCAGACGGACATGACCGGACCCGGTCCAAGCGATCCTGCCCAGCAGGACCCCGCGTCGGCAGCACCGCCACCACCGCCGCCGGCAACACCCCCGCCGGCGCAGCCCGGCGGCGAGCAGTGGGGTCAGCAGGGCACCGCGCCCGAGTGGGCCCAGAAGGCCCAGGAGTGGCGGCCGGCCGAGGTCGCGGCGGGGCCCGCCGCCGGCATCGCCTACGCCGACCTCGGAATCCGGATCGGCGCGTACGTCATCGACTTGATCATCCTGTTCATCGTCGGCTTCATCGTGAACATCATCCTCGCCACGATCCTGCTGGCGTCGATCTTCACGGTGGGCACCGGTGCGTTCGTGATCGGCGGGCTGATCATCCTCGCGATCAACGTCCTGCTCGGGGCGATCTACTTCATCTATACCTGGACGACGATGAAGGCCTCCCCGGGCCAGCGGATGCTCGGCCTCCTGACGGTCAACGAGGCCGACGGGTCCGCCCTGACCCAGGCCGCGGCGATCAACCGCTACCTGCTGATGTTCGCGCCCGGCTACATCGGCGCCCTTGCGTCGAACGTCGTCGGCGGCATCATCGGCCTGCTCCTCTCGCTCGCCGGCCTCGGCTGGACGCTCTATCTGCTGTACACGACGGCGAACGACCCGAAGCGGCAGGGTTTCCACGACAAGTACGCGAAGTCGGTCGTCGTCAAGCCGACTGCCTGAACCCGTCAATCGCGATGCCCACGACGCTCCCGGTACCCGTCGTGCCGGGAGCGTTTCGATGTCCCGACCGATGAGCGATCCCGGCCGACCGCGCGACTGGGACGCCGCGACGTACGACCGCGTCGCCGACCCGATGACGCGTTGGGGTGCGGTCGTGCTCGATCGGCTGGCCCTCAAAGGTGACGAACGCGTCCTCGACGCGGGCTGCGGCAGCGGGCGCGTCACGGAGCTCCTCGCCGAGCGGCTTCCGGACGGAACGGTCGTCGCCCTCGACGGCTCGCCGTCGATGGTCGCGGCCGCCCGAGAGCGGCTGGCCCGCTTCGGCGAGCGCGTCGAGTACGTCGTCGCCGATCTCGGGCTGCCGCTGCCGATCGCCGAACCGGTCGATGCAATCCTCTCCACGGCGACGTTCCACTGGGTGCCCGACCACGACGCGCTCTTTCGCAACCTTGCCGCGGTCCTCCGGCCGGGCGGCCGGCTCGTCGCCCAGTGCGGCGGCGCGGGCAACATCGCGTCGATCCGGAGCGTGCTCCTGACCGTCGGCGACGGCTGGGTCGGCGCGTCGCGCTACGAGACGCCCGAGGCGACCGCCGACCGCCTCCGCGCCGCCGGCTTCGTCGAGGTCCGTTGCTGGCTGAACGAGGAGCCGACCGAGTTCCCGCCCGGCGAACCGTTCGAGACGTACCTTCGGACGGTCGTCCTCGGCGCGCACGTGGCCCGCCTGCCCGAAGGCGAACGCGACGCGTTCGTGCGAACGGTCGCCGAGCGGCTGCCCTCGCCGCGGATCGACTACGTCCGGCTCAACATCGTCGCCCGCCGGCCCGACTGAGCCCGGAGATTCGCGTCCGGCCGGACCGGCTCCCGCGGCCCACGCCAAGGCCCGTCACACCTTCGTCCGGAACGGCTCGCCGTGGCCCGGGATGACGATGTCGGCGACCTCGAGGACCCGCGCGCGGTGCTGCTCGATGAGGGCCTCGTCGGTGCAGTATGGGTCGTGGGCCGGCGTCCGGTCGGTCCGCCACCAGAGATGGGTCATCGCGTAGACGCCGTCGTCGGCATCGACGATCAACGATGCGTCCTCGTCGGAGTGGCCCGGCGTGAGCCACAGCTGCGTGTGCTCGGTCATCCGCCAGCCGTCGCCGTCGTGGTCGAGCCACAGGTCGTCCCTGTAGCGGGCCCAGAAGTCGACGACCTCGGCGTTCGGGAAGAGGGCGACGTTCATCGTGTGGTCGGGGTGGTGGTGACTCAGGAAGACGTGGCTGATCGATTCGGGGGCGACGCCGAGCGCACTGAGCGGATCGAGGATGTGGCGGCGGTCGGCGACGAGTCCGGGGTCGACGATGATGCGCGCGTCGCCGTCGCGGACGAACGTCACGCTGCTGCCGACGCGGGTGCCGCGCTCGCGGATGTAGCCAGGGTGAATGAGCTGGACGGTGGCCATGGGCCGCAGTATGGCCGCTGTCCCGTCCGCGTTGCGCGCGACGAACCGGCCCGTGTCTCAGGGCGGCCGTATGCCATCGTGGGGGCATGGCCGACCCGACCGCCGACCCGACCGCCGACCCGACCGCCGACCTCATCCTGACCGGGGGGACCGTCCACACCGTCGATCGGGCCCGCCCTCGCGCCGAAGCGGTCGCCGTTCGAGGCGAGCGCATCGTCGCGGTCGGCGCGACCGACGAGATCCTGCCGTTCCGCGGGCCCCGGACCCGCGTCGTCGACC
The DNA here is from genome assembly GCA_035709325.1 of Candidatus Limnocylindrales bacterium. GTDB lineage: Bacteria > Chloroflexota > Limnocylindria > Limnocylindrales > CSP1-4 > CF-46. The sequence continues at coordinate 4,047 of DASTEU010000277.1, forward strand.
TCCGCGGCGGAACGCTGCTGCCCGGCTTCCAGGACGCCCACGTCCACCCGATCAGCGGCGGCGTCGACCGGCTCGCCTGCGACGTCCGCGACATCCATCCGCGATCCGCGGTCGTGGACGCGATCCGGGCCTATGCCGATGGCCACCCCGACGCGAGCTGGATCGTCGGATCAGGCTGGTACATGGGCGATTTCCCCGGCGGGACGCCGCGCCGCGAGGATCTCGACACGGCCGTCCCGGATCGGCCGGCCTTCCTGCCGAATCGCGACGGCCACACGGCCTGGGTCAACAGCCGGGCACTCGAGCTCGCCGGCATCGACCGCGACACGCCCGACCCCGACGACGGCCGGATCGAACGCGACCCCGACGGAACACCGTCGGGCTGCCTCCACGAAGGCGCCGCCGACCTCGTGGAGCGGCTGCTGCCGCCGACGACCGAGGACGAGTGGGCAGAGGGGCTGCGGATCGGGCAGGCCTACCTCCACTCGCTCGGGATCACCGCCTGGCAGGACGCGATCGTCCACCCCGACAACCTCGCGACGTACCGGCGGGCGGCCGCCGAGGGATGGCTGACGGCGCGGGTCGAAGCGGCCCTCTGGTGGGACCGCGAACGCGGCGACGAGCAGATCGAGGAGTTCGGCGCGGCGTCACGTGCCGTTGCCGCTGAGAGAAGCCGGCTGCGAGCGAACAGCGTGAAGCTGATGGTCGACGGCGTGCTCGAGACCTTCACCGGCTCGATGCTCGAGCCGTATCTCGGCCCGGACGGCCGGCCGACGGAAAACCGGGGCATCGACTTCCTCGACCCCGCGACGCTCGGCGGACACGTCGCCCGGATCGACGCCGCCGGGCTCCAGCCGCATTTCCACGCGATCGGCGATCGCGGCGTGCGGAACGCGCTCGATGCGATCGCGGCCGCACGGGCGGCGAACGGCCGGAGCGACACCCGGCCCCACATCTCGCATATCCAGGTCATCCATCCCGACGACGTCCCGCGGTTCGCCGCGCTCGATGTCGTCGCCAACGCGCAGCCGCTGTGGGCCTGCCACGAAACGAACATGGACGAGCTGACCATCCCGTTCCTCGGACCGGAACGGACCCGCTGGCAGTATCCGTTCGCATCGCTGCTGCGAGCCGGCGCCCGCCTCGCGATGGGCTCGGACTGGAGCGTCTCCTCGCCGAACCCGCTCGAGGAGATCGAGGTCGCCGTCAACCGCGTCGCGCCCGAATCGCGCGGCCGGGCGAGGCCGTTCCTGCCGGACGAGCGGCTGAGCCTCGAGGAGGCGATC
>DASTEU010000278.1:0-3065 GCA_035709325.1 Candidatus Limnocylindrales bacterium
GCGCGAGGCAGGCTGCTCGATGTGCATCGCGATGAACGGCGACCAGCTCCAGCCCGGCCAGTACGCGATCTCGACCTCGAACCGCAACTTCGAGGGGCGCCAGGGCAAGGGCGGCCGGACGTTCCTCGCTTCGCCGCTGACCGCGGCCGCGTCGGCGATCGCCGGCGTCGTCGCCGACCCGCGGCGGCTGCCGGGCATCGAGCTGCTCGCGCCCGTCGGCGGCCGCTGAGGTGGCCGAACCGTACGCGACCTTCACGAGACGGGTCATCCCGTTGCCGGCGGATAACGTCGACACCGATCAGATCGTCCCGGCCCGCTACCTCAAGGTCACCGACAAGGCCGGCCTTGCCGAGGCGTTGTTCCGCGACTGGCGTTTCGAGGAGGACGGCTCGCTCAAGTCGCCCCGCTTCGTCCTCGACCGGCCGGACATGGCAGGCCGCCAGGTGCTCCTCGTCGGCGACAACTTCGGGGCGGGCTCGTCGCGCGAGCATGCACCGTGGGCCCTCACCGCCTGGGGAATCCGGGCGATTCTCTCGACTTCGTTCGCCGACATCTTCCGCAACAACGCGCTGAAGAACGGGCTCCTGCCGATCGTCGTCGAGGCCGAGAAGCATCGCCAGCTGTTCGAGATGGTCGCCGCCGACCCAGACGCCGAGCTGACGGTCGACCTCGACGCCCAGCTCGTGCACCTGCCCGGCGACGAGGACCTGGCCTTCGACGTCGACCCGTTCGCCCGGACGATGCTCCTCGCCGGCACCGACGAGCTCGGCTACCTGCTCGGGAAGTCGGCCGAGATCGAGGCCTGGGAGGCGGCCCACCCGGCGCGGGTGAACACGCTGGTCGCGAGCCGCTGACCGGAACCGTCTCCGCCGGCCCGTCGTCTCGGGACCATGAACAGCCGTCATGCCCACCGACGATCCATCCCTCTCCTCCTGCTCGGCCTCGTCGCGGCGCTCCTGTTGAGCGCCTGTTCGGCCGCCACGGCCCCGTCGGCCAGCCCCTCGGACGCCGTCGCTCCCACGCCAAGCGGGAGCCAGGGCGGCGGCGGCGGCAGCGACGGAGACACGGGCTCGAGCGCCGGGCCGGTCGATCCGGGCGCCGGCGACCCCGCCCCGGGCGAGCCGACCCTCGTCGTCGCCCGGCCCGGCCAGCTCGACCCGCATCCGGTCGCGGTGACGCTCCTCGAGCCGTCCGTCGAAGGTCGGCGCGTCCTCGTCAAGGCGAGCTGGTACAGCGGCGTCGAGCCCTGCTACGTCCTCGACTCGGTGAAGGTCGACCAGGGCGGCAACGAGTTCGTGCTCACGGTCATCGAGGGGACCGGCGACCCGAACGCGATGTGCATCGAGATCGCGATGTACAAGGCGACGATCGTCGACCTCGGCGAGCTCGAGCCGGGCGAATACACGATCCGCGCGTCGGAGGGGGAGGCGCAGCCGATCACCGTCACGGTGAGCTGACCGGGGCGAGCAGCCCGGCCCGGTCGCCGCGCTCGATGTCACCGACCAACTTCGAGGGTTGATCCTTCGCGGGGCGTCGCAGCCGCCGGCCCCGACCACTTCCCGCGCCGGCCGCGGCGCGGCCACCGGCCCGCCGGAGCCGGCTCGTCCATACTTCGCGGCGTGAACCTGTTCGACCTCATCGTGGTCGTGCTCGTGGCCGTCGCGATGCTGGTGGGGTTCCGATCCGGGGCCCTTCCGCAGCTCGCCGGCCTGCTGGGGGCGGTCTCCGGCGGCGTGCTCGCGATCGTCGCCCTCCCCCACCTCGAGGACCCGCTCGCCTCGATCGACCCGCCGCTCCGGGGCTTTGTCGTCCTCGCCGGGATCCTGTTCGTCGTCGGGCTCGGCGAGGCCGTCGGATCGGCCGTCGGCCGCACGATTGCCTCGTTCCTCGGCGACGGCGTCTTCGGGGCCCTCGATCGGGTGCTCGGAGCCGTCGTGGGGACGGTCCAGGCGCTGCTCATCGTCTGGCTGGCGGGCGGCCTGCTCGCCGCCGGGCCGAGCGCGACGCTCGCCTCCCAGGCCCAGACCTCCACGCTCGTCCGAGCCCTGAACGGGCTGCTGCCCGCGCCGACCGAGCTGGCCGGGGCGCTGGCCCGCCTGCTCGACGACGCCCGCCTGCCCGACCTGTTCATCGGCCTCGAGCCGCTGCCGGCCCCGCCGGTCGAGCTGCCGGACGATCCGCTGGTCCAGGCCCTCGCCGCGGACGCCATTCCGAGCATCGTCAAGGTGACGGCCTCGGCCTGCCTGGTGACCTCGAGCGGCACCGGATTCGTCGTCGACCGCGGGTCCGTCGTCACGAACGCCCACGTCGTGGCCGGCGCGTCGGCCGTGCTCGTGGCCCACGGCGAGACGCGCTACGACGGGTTCCCGGTCCTCGTCGACGCGCAGCTCGACGTCGCCCTCGTGTACGTGCCGCGACTCACCGCGCCGGCGCTGACGTTCGCCGCCACCGATCCGCCACGGGGAACTGCCGGCGCGACGTTCGGGTTCCCGCTCGGGGGCGGCCTCGACGTCCAGCCGGCGGCGGTCGCGGGCGCCTACGACGCGCGGGGCCGCGACATCTACGGCGAGCGGCGGGTGACGCGCTCGATCCTCGAGCTTCGGGCGGAGATCGACCAGGGCGACAGCGGCGGGCCGCTCGTCGTGGCCGACGGGACCGTCGGCGGCGTCGTCTTCGCCGAGGCGCGCACCGACGAGGAAGTCGGTTACGCGCTGAGCCCGACCGAGGTCCACGACGCGATCGCGCCGGCGATCGGCCGAACCGCCGAGGTCCCGACGGGTCCCTGCATCCACTGACGATCCTCCCCGAGGCGCGGTGATCCGCCGTGGTCGGGTCGCGGCGTCCCCCGCGGCGCATGATCTCCGCGTGACGAGGACCGCCCTTCGGACCATCCTCGGCGACGCCGGCACCGCCCTTCGCGAGGTGCTGGCCAATCGCGGCCTGCGCCGGATCGAGCTGGCCTGGACGCTCGGGTTCGCGGCGGACGGCGCCCTGCTCGTCGCACTGCTCCTCGTCGCGTTCGAGGCCGGCGGCCCGTTGGCCGTGGGGCTGGTCGGCGTGATCCG
>DASTEU010000279.1:0-2174 GCA_035709325.1 Candidatus Limnocylindrales bacterium
GCGCGATCGACTATCCGAACTGCACGGGCCTCCAGCTGCGCGGCAGCCCGGCGACCGTCCGGGTCTTCGCCAACTGCCTGCGCTCGGTCGCCGGCGCGTATCGCCGCGGCCTCGATCCCGCACTGACGGAAGCGATCGGCATCGACACGAACTACGTCGCCGCGATGGAGCAGGCGGCAACCCACCTGCCCGCCGCGTCGGTTCGGCCGACCCTCATCCTCTTCTCCGACGGCCGGCACGACGTCGACGGCGTCCCGGTCGGCGAGGTCGGACCCGCGCGGGATCGGCTGTTCGGCGATCGCTCGCCGTTCGCACTGCTGCCGGTCGGGATGGGGCTCGATCCGGCCGCCCGCGACGAGCTCGAGGCAGGCCTCCTCGGGCTGCGGACGATCCGCGACATGCCGGCCTGCGCGACGGGGGCCGTCTTCGAGTGGCCGCAGGTCGTCTTCGAGTCGCCCGACGACGCGGGCAATGCCGTCGGTGTCGCGCTCCAGAACGCGACGTGTACGTTCACCGTCGCCCCGACGCCGGTCCCGACCCCCTCGCCGGCGACTGCCGTCCAGGGCATCCAGCTTCGGCCGCTCGACGGCCGGATCGAGGTGACCTGGAGCGCACCGACCCGCGTAACCGAGCCGATCACCGACTACCGTGTCCGATGCGCCGCCGAGGGCGAGGAGCCGATCGAATCGACCGAAGGCGTGTCGCTCGAGCGGGCGGCCGTCGTCGAGGGCCTGACGAACGGGACCGAGTACCGCTGCGAGGTGGCCGTCGTCACGGAGTCATCTGAAGGCGAGTGGACGGCGTCGGCAACGAGCGCGACACCCGTCGAGCCGCCCTCGCCACCCGGAAAGCCGACGGTGGAGCCGCTCGACGGCGCGGTCCGGGTCAGCGTTAGCTCGAACGACGCCCGCGCCTCGCGCTACCAGTACGAGTGCTCCGCGGACGGCGGATCGACGTGGGTCGGCGACGCCGAGGTCGACGCCGCCGGCGACACGGCGGCCCAGGTCGGCGGCCTGGCCAACGGCGTCGATCACGTCTGTCGGGCGTTCGCGCTCAACGACAGCGGCATGAGCGACGCCTCGCCGCACTCGGACCTCGTCCGGCCGTGTGGCTCGATCCTCGAGTGCAACGCCCTCGCGGTGCCGATCCTCGCCGGGATCGGCGTCCTCCTCCTCGCGGGACTGTTGCTCGCCTTCTTCCTCCTGTTCCGCGATCGAGGCGGGGGGTACACGGTCGCGGTCGTCGACGTCGTGCACACCGCGAACCTCGGCTACGGCTCGAACCTCCGCGTCCGCTTCGACCGGGCCGGGAAGGGGCGCGACGTCACCGGAATCAGTACGGTGCGCGGCCCGGGGGCCGACCTGCGGATCCAGAAGCTCCGCGGCGACCGCTTCAGCGTGCGCGATCGTTCGGGCACGCGGGTCGTCGGCTCGGGCGAGCAACTCGTCGTCGTCGACTCGGCGGGCGCCCGCCACCAGCTCGTGCTGTGGGCCTTCGAGGGCAAGGCCGCCTCGGCCGTCTCCGGCCGCCGCTGAAGGCCGGGCCTCAGGTGGGATACCTTCCCGGGATGAGCGACGTCACGATCCGCGACCTGTGCGATCACGCTGACGACGTCGTCGACCGTGTGGCCGCCGGTGAACACGTCGTCATCACGCGAGGCGGCCGCCCCGTCGCCGAGCTGCGCCCGTTCGTCGGAAGGGGCCTGCCCGCTGCGGCCCTCCTGGCCCGATGGCGCCGCCTGCCCGCCGTCGACCCGGCGGCCCTGCGTGGCGATGTCGACGAGGTCCTCGGCCGCCGCTGACGCCGTCCCGCACCCGGACGCCGCGACGACCTAGCCCTCGAGGCGGCGGTATGTGCGCTCCGATCGGCGCGCGACCCGGAGAACGACCACGACTCGGGCGTCGTCCTCGATGAGGTAAACGACTCGGAGGTCGCCGACACGCAGGCGCCAGAAGTCGGTGCCGGCGAGCTTGGTTGCGCCGGGCGGGCGCGGGTCGATGGCCAGGGCAAGGATCGGGGCCCGGCAGTGGGCGGCGTCGCCCGGAGGGAGGCGTCGGAGCTGGCGCTGGGCCGCTGGCGCGAGCTCGACGCGTCGGCCCCGATCGCTCACTCCCGCTCGGGGTCGTAGGTCGCCTTGACCTCCGCCGCGAGCGAGCCGAAGAACGCCTCAGCCG
>DASTEU010000280.1:0-3977 GCA_035709325.1 Candidatus Limnocylindrales bacterium
GCCGGACTGGCCTCCTCGCGTTCGCCGTCGCGGCGCTCCTCGCGGTCGCCTGCGGCGAGCCGGCGTCCGACGGGAGCGAGCCGCCGACCGGGACGCCGATCGTCCGCGAGGGCGTCGCCGACGGCTTCCGGCTCGTCCTCCGTGTCGGCAGCGACGTCTACGACGCGGGCGCACCGATCGACGTCGGGGCGACGCTGACGTGGACGGGGCCGGCCGATCGGGCCACGGTGTGGGGATCGGGCAGCGGGGTCGTCTCATTCGTGATCGAGCAGATCGATGGTCCGCTCGACGTCGGCGGGGTGATGACGGCCGACTGCGGCGCGCACGAATTCGAGCGCCTCGTCCCCGTCCCGATCCCGTTCACGAAGTCCGGCGGCTTCTCCGCCGACGATCCGAACGCCGACTTCTACCGCGCGTTCCTTGCCGACCCGCTCCTGCGCCTGCCGGCCGGCACGTGGCGGATCGGGGCGATCGCGAGCGGCTTCCTCGAGCCGTGTGAGATGGACGCCCCGACGCTCGACATCGCGCTGCAGGCGGACGTGCTCGTCCGCTGAGGCGGCCTACTCGCAGTTGACCGGCTTCGCCTCGGGATGGGCATCGGCCGGATCGGCGTCGCCGACCGTCAGCGGCGTCGCGATCACCTGGGTCTTGCCGGGCGTGCCGCGAGGTCCCTCGGACGTCTGGAGCCAGAGCTGCTCGCTCATCGCGTTGATCGCGTCGCTCAGCGTCCGCTGGTCGAGGCGGACCTCGACGACCTGGTAGGTGAAGACCTTCTCGTCGCTCGTGTAGACCTCGACGAGCATGCCGAGCATCGAGTCCGCTCCGCCGTGGCGCTCGAGGATCGCCCGCTCGTAGATCGGCCCGAACATCCCGTCGCGGGCGTGGGCGTAGAGGTAGGTCGCGCCACCCTGGCCGGGCTGTTTGAGCTCCTGGATGTACATCGCGACGTCGCACGCGGGATAGGCGTCGGGGCCGCCGCTGGGCCGGATGACGGGCAGGTCGATCTCGAGCGCCCGGACCACGACTCGCGTCGCCACCCGGTCGACGACCGGCGTCGGGCTCGGCGAGGCGGTTGGCGACGGCGCGGTCGATTCCGGCGGGAACGTCGGCAGGGCGATCGTCGGCGTCGGGGCGACGGCAGCCCGGGACGGGCTGGGGCTCGGGAGCGGGCCCTCGCCGGCGAGCCCCGTGTACGTCAGGAGGCCGGCCGCGATCAGCGACACGCCGGTCGCCGTCAACAGCGCCGGGACGAGCCGGTTGCGGAGTATTCGAGTCATCCTTCCCACGGGATCGACAGCCTAGCAGCGGCCCGTGCGACACGCCGCCGAACACTCGTACTGGTACCCTCCGGCCCATGGGACCCCGCCTCACGATCGCCGCCGGCCTGACGGCGGGGGCGCTGCTCGCGCTCGCGGTCCTCGCCGGCGTCATCCTCCTCGGTCCGGCCGTGCCGCCGCCCGGGGTCCCGGGCAGCCCGACGGCCTCGCTCGCCCCGAGCGTCGCCGCCACGGATCGGGCCAGTCCCTCCGCCACGCCGTCGGGTTCGCCCGGTGCTTCCGGTCCCAGCGGCGCGCCGGCGAGCGCCGCTCCGTCGGGCTCGGACGGCGAGACCACGTTCCACATCGGGGAGGAGGCACCGGCGCTCGTCGTGCCCCAGGTCGGCGGCGGCACGATCGACCTCGCGTCGCTGAAGGGCAAACCCGTCTGGGTCAACTTCATGCAGACGACCTGCCCGCCGTGCATCGACGAGTTCCCGCTGATGAACGGCTTCGCCGCCCGCTACGCGGAAGAGGGACTCGTCGTCCTCGCGATCGACATCCGCGAGGAGGAGGGCCTCGTCGCCGCCTTCGCCCAGGGCTTGAACGCGACGTTCCCGCTCGGGCTGGACCACGACGGGGCCGCCCAACGGGCCTGGGGCGCCTGGGGCCTGCCGGTTCACTACTGGGTGGACCGGGCAGGGATCGTCCGCGACGGCGCGCTGGGCGGGATCGGGCCCGACATCATGGCCCGCGGCGTCGGGTCGATCCTGTCGGGCGTCGTCGTCACGCCGTAGGAGCCGGCGGCGGTCGCGAACCGCCCTGCCGGCGAGGCACCGGGCGGGGGTGTGAGCGGCAGCCACGGGCCGGGCCGCTCATTAGGTCGCGCCCTCAGGAGATCGCCTGCGCCGCCTGCCCGATGATCCCGAGGATCAGCCCCGGGAAGAACCCGAGGAGGATCGTCAGCGCAGTCGCCACGGCCAGACCGCTCCAGAGAAGCCGGCCGTGGCGCGGTGGCTCGGATTCCGTGGCGGGCTCACGCATGAACATGTAGACGACGACCCGCAGGTAGTAGAACGCCGCGGCGGCCGCGTTGAGCATCATGACGACCGCGAGGAACGTCACCCAGCCACCGGCCTGGACCGCGGCGAGGATGACAACCGCCTTCGCGAAGAAGCCGGCCGTCGGCGGGATCCCGGTCAGCGAGAGCAGGAAGAGGGTCATCAGCACGCCGAGCAGCAGCTCCCGCCGACCGAGGCCCGCGAACGTGTTGAGGTTCGAGGTCACCCCGGCCCGCTTCTGGAGGGCGGCGATCACCGCGAACGCGCCGAGGTTCATGAACGAGTAGGCGGCGCCGTAGAAGAGCAGCCCCTCGAGCCCGCTCTGCTGGCCGCCGGCGAAGGCGGCCAGCCCGACGAGCATGTAGCCGGTATGGGCGATCGAGCTGTAGGCCAGCATCCGTTTCACGTTGTCCTGGGTCAGCGCGATCAGGTTGCCGACGGTCATCGTCAGGGCGGCGAGGATCACGACGATCGGCAGCCAGTCGGCCTTGAGCGGCCCGAGCGCCTCGACGAACAGGCGGAGGATCAACGCGAACGCCCCGATCTTCGGGCCGACGGAGAGGTAGCCGGTCACCGGCGTCGGCGAGCCCTGGTACGCGTCGGGCGTCCAGTAGTGGAACGGGACCGCCGCGATCTTGAAGGCGACGCCGGTCGTCATGAACGCGAAGCCCATCGCGAGGGCCGGCGAGAAGGCGACGGTGCCGGCAGCGACGTCGGCGAGCGCGTCGGCCACCCCGGCGACCCGGGTCGTGCCCGTCAGGCCCCACACGAAGGCGAGCCCGAAGAGGAAGATCGCCGAGCTGAAGGAGCCCAGCAGGAAGTATTTGATCGCGCCCTCGGTCGAGTATCCGTCGGTCTTGTGGTAGCCGGCCAGCATGTAGCCGGGCAGGACCATCAGCTCGAGGCCGAGGAAGAGCAGCAGGAGGTCGGTCGCGCCGGCGAGGAGCATCGCCCCGGACATCGCGAAGACGAGGACCACGGCGAACTCGGCGACCGGCAGGCCGCGCGGCTCCAGGTAATCCGGGGCGAAGACGATCGTGAGGGCGACGATCGACACGAACAGCAGGTCGAGGAACGTCGTGAGCGCGTCGAGACGGTAGGCACCGTCGAAGGCGTCACCCGGCAGACCGCCGCCCACCCGGCTGTGGGCCAGGATCGCGACCGCCGCGACGACGCCGAGGGCCAGCAGCGACGCCGCGACGGCGACGTTCTTCTCGCCGGGGAACACGAGGTCGACGAACAGGATGAAGATCGCCGCCGCGATCGCCGCGACGAACGGCGCGATGACCGTCAGCTCCTGGCCGGTCACCGGCTGGTCCCTCCGGCCGCGACCGGCTCACGGGCGTCGGCGTACGCCGCCCAGATGATTCGGACGACGACGTAGACGATGGGCAGGGCGATCGCGACGATCGCGGCCTCGGGGGCGATCGCGATCGGACTGCCCCGCCCCGCGTCGGCGACCGCGGTCGCCACGGAACCTGCGATCAGGTCGAGGACGAGGCCCGGGAACACGCCGAACGCGACGACGAGCGCGCCGAGCGGCGCCAGCGTCAGGATCTCGACCGGCGTCATGTCGGTCAGGTGGTGGCCGAGGCCCCGGAAGAAGTCCGACACCTCGCCGAAGACGACCCGCTGGTACATCCACAGCAGGTACGCCGCC
>DASTEU010000281.1:0-2657 GCA_035709325.1 Candidatus Limnocylindrales bacterium
GCTGATGATCCTGGCCGACCCGCTCCACGAGCCGAAGGTCCGCCAGGGCGTCACGACCGAGGTCATCGGCGTCGACGGCAACGGCTACGCGCCGTTCGCGAACCCCGACGATCTCGCCGCGTTCGTCGAGCTGAACGCCGGCCTCGACGGCGATCCCCGCGACGACGGCGTCCGCGTGGATTGGGACACGGTCGCGAGCTACCTCGCCCGCTTCGACGGCACGGTCAGCGTCAACCTGGCTTATCTCGTCGGCAACTCGGCGCTGCGGATCGCGGCCGTCGGCTGGGACGACGAGCCCGCGAACGACGAGCCTCGGGCCACGATGAGGGCCCAGCTCCGCGAGGCGATGGAGGAGGGCGCGTTCGGTCTCAGCTCGGGGCTCGACTACCCGCCGGGCAGCTACGCCACGACCGACGAGCTGGCCGACCTGACCCGCGAGGCCGGCCGGAGCGGCGGCATCTACCACACCCACGTCCGGTACCCGCTCGGCGACCGCTTCCTCGATCCGTTCCGCGAGGCGATCGAGATCGGCCGGCGCGGCGAGGCGCCGGCCCACATCACCCACTTCTACCACCGGCTCACGTTCCCGGGCACGCCCGACCAGATGCTCCAGCTCGTCGACGACGCCCGCGCCGAGGGGCTCGACGTGACGTTCGACGCCTATCCGGCCGAATGGGCGAGCACGCGCCTCCTGATCCTCATCCCGACCTGGGTCCAGTCGGGCGGCCCGGCGAAGACGAAGGAGCGTCTCGCCGACCGAACCGTCCGCGACCGCATCCGCCGCGAGCTGGCGGAGCGCGGCCAGCTGTTCGCGGGCAAGGGCGGCCTGCGCGACGTGCGCATCGGCTACCTGCGGCGGCCCGAGAACACGCCCTGGGAGGGCCGGACGCTCGGTGAGCTGATCGACGCGACCGGCGCGGATCCGGTCGATGCGCTCTGTGACCTCCTCCTCGCCGAGGACCTCCGCCCGAACGAGGTCACGCCCGGTCCCCACACCGACGGGATCCGCCGCTTCCTGCGCCACCCGATCGGCATGGTCGGGACCGACTCGACGTTCGTCGGAGCGAAGCCGAGCCCGCGGACGTACGGCAGCTTTCCCCGGATCCTCGGCCAGTTCGTCCGCGACGAGGGAATCCTCGGGCTGGAGGAGGCGATCCGCCGGATGACGTCCGCGCCGGCGGCGCGGCTCGGTCTCCGCGACCGCGGCGTGCTTCGCGACGGGGCGGTCGCCGACCTCGTCGTCTTCGATCCGGCGACGGTCAGGAGCAACGCGACGTACGACGAGCCGCGCCGCTTCCCGGACGGGATCGAGCACGTGATCGTCGGCGGGGTGATCGTCGTCGATGGCGGCCGGCACACGGGCGCGACGCCGGGCCGGGCATTGCGCCGCGGCCGGGACTGAGCGGCGCGACGCCGCGCCGCGGAACCCTACAGACCCAGCTGCTTCAGCTCCGCGTGGAGACGCCGTTCGGCGACCGTGATCGCGTCGCTCAGGTCGCGTTTCGGTGGTGGACTGGCCCAGCCGAAGGCGACCGCCACGATCTCGGTCGCGACCCGCAGCTCCTGTTCACAGGCCGCCCGGGCTCGCTCCACGAAGTTGATCGCCGCGATCTCGGTCGTCTCGGTCAGCAGAATCCCGAACCGGAGAACCTCGATCCGCGCGATGTGGTCGCTCGTTCGGATCTCCCGGCTCAGCGTCCGGGCGGCGAGGAACAGCGTCCGCTCACCGACGTCGGCACCCCACAGCCTCGCCAGACGCGCGAGGCCCGCGATCTCGACGAGCACGATCGTCGCCGGTCGCTTGTAGCGGCGGACGCGGGCGCTCTCGCTGATGAGGATCCGGTCCCAGTAGCGTGGACCGTCGGTGCCGGTCAGCTGGTCGCTCCAGCCGGTCGGATTCGGCACGGGCAGGTCGCCGATCGGGACCGGGAGTCCCGTCGCGGCGCCCTCGGGCAGCGCGTTCGGGTCCCCGGCGACCCCGTCGCGTTCTGCCGCCTCGACCGACCCGTCGGACAGCGGGTCGTGGAAGATCGCCATGATTCCCCTATCTCCGTCGCCGATGCCGCCGTCGCCCGGGAGACGGTTCGAGGGGACCGGCGCGTTTCTCGAAGCGGATCATCGCCCGCCCGCGTCCCGATTGGATGCCCCATATCCGTACTAGACGACCCCGCCGGTGGTCCCCTTGTCGGCGCCGCCGAGCGATGGGACGATCCGGCGGTGACCGACCGATTGCCGGCTGGCCGGCGCGACCGAACCAGCGCTCTCACCCGCGCCCGCACCCGGGCCCGCGCTCGCGCAGCCTCGGTCGCCCTGGCCGTCCTGCTCGTCGCGAGCGGCTGCGGACTCGCGGGCGGCCTGCCCGGCGTGCCCGCGCGCGAGGAGGGCGTGCGGGGATCGCTCGGCGGCTACTTCCTGTGGGGCGTCGGGGCCCCGACGCGGGCGGTCCCGCCGATCGAGCCGGACGACGCGGCGGCCCTCGTGGACGACGCCCTCGCCGTGATCGAGCCGGCCCGCGACCCGACGTTCAGCGTCTCGATCCTGGCCGCCTTCGACACGACCCCCGAGGCCGAGGAGCAGGCGGCCGAGATCCGGACGATCCTCGCCGAGAGCGCCGCCTGGTACGCCGACGCGGCGAATGCCGCCGCGCGCCGCGAGCG
>DASTEU010000282.1:0-2538 GCA_035709325.1 Candidatus Limnocylindrales bacterium
GCGGATCCCGCTCACGATCGCCGACGCGGACCCGGACGGCGGGACGATCACGCTCGTCATCCAGAGCGTCGGCAAGTCCACCGCCGATCTCGTCGAGCTGCGCCCGGGCGAGGCGATCCAGGACGTCGCCGGGCCGCTCGGACGGGCGACGGACCTGATTGAGACGGGGCACGCGGTGTGCGTCGGAGGGGGCGTCGGCACCGCGGTCGTCTTCCCGATCGCCCAGGAGCTGTGGCGGCGCGGCGTCGAGGTCACGACGATCGTCGGCGGACGATCCCGCGAGTGGGTGATCCTCGAGAAGGAGCTGAGCGCGTTCGGGCGCGTCGTCGCCTGCACCGACGACGGCTCCTACGGCCGGCACGGCTTCGTGACCGACGCGCTCCGCGACGTCGTCGCGGAGGGCCCGATCGACGCGGTCTACGCGGTCGGCCCGGTGCCGATGATGCGGGCCGTCTCGGAGCTGACCCGGCCGTCCGGGATTCCGACTCTCGTCTCGCTCAACGCGATCATGGTCGACGGGACCGGGATGTGCGGCGGCTGCCGGGTCACGGTCGGCGGAGAGAGCCGCTACGCCTGCGTCGACGGGCCCGAGTTCGACGGCCACGAGGTCGACTTCGCCGGGCTTTCGGATCGGCTGACGACGTACCGCTCCTTCGAGCACGAGGCACTCGAGCGCCGCGAAGCCTGCCGGATCGGCGGCCGGACGGAGCCGCATCCCGGGGCCGTGGGCGCGTCCCCCGCGATCGCGGGAGCCGAGGCGGCCGGTGCGGCGCCGGCGGGAGTCGCCCGATGACGGAGACAAAGGTTCCGCTCACCGCGAAGGAGCGGATGCTCATCGACCGGGTCGCGATGCCCGAGCAGGACGCGCTCGAGCGGGCGGCCAACTTCGGCGAGGTGAACCTCGGCCTGACCTGGCAGCTCGCCGTCCTCGAGGCCGAGCGCTGCCTCCAGTGCCCGAAGCCGTACTGCGTCGACGGCTGCCCGGTGCGGGTCAACATCCCGAACTTCATCGGCCTCCTGCGCGACGGCAACCTGCCCGCGGCCGCCGAGTCCCTCATGGACGACAACGCCCTGCCCTGCGTCACGGGACGGGTGTGCCCGCAGGAGTCGCAGTGCGAGGGCCGCTGCCTCCGCGGCAAGAAGGGCCGCTCGGTTGCAATCGGCTACCTCGAGCGGTACGTCGCCGACTGGGCCCGCGAACACGCGGGCGAGCTCCACCACGAGCGACCGGCGCGGACGGGCTCGACCGTCGCGATCGTCGGCTCAGGGCCTGCCGGTCTCACCGCGGCCGGCGAGCTCGCGAAGCGGGGCCACGACGTGACGATCTTCGAGGCATTCCACGCCCCGGGCGGCGTCCTGATCTACGGCATCCCGGAGTTCCGGCTGCCGAAGGACATCGTCCAGGCCGAGGTCGACCGCCTCGTCCGCGACGGGGTCAGAATCGAGCCGAACGCGATCATCGGCAAGACGTGGACCTTGCCCGAGCTGCGCGAGCAGTTCGACGCGGTCTTCCTCGCGGTGGGCGCCGGGCTGCCGGTCTTCATGAACGTGCCGGGTGAGAACCTCAAGGGCGTCTATTCCGCGAACGAGTACCTGACCCGGGTCAACCTCATGGGGGCGTGGACCGCGGACGCCGACACGCCCGTCCTGCACGGCCGTCGTGTCGCGGTCGTGGGCGGCGGCAACGTCGCGATGGATTCGGTCCGGACCGCGCGGCGCCTGGGTGCGTCGGACGCGATCGTCGTCTACCGGCGGGGCCGCGACGAGTTGCCGGCACGGGCCGAGGAGGTCCACCACGCCGAGCAGGAGGGCGTCCGGTTCGAGCTCCAGGTCGCTCCGATCGAGGTGGTCGGCGACGAGGCCGGCTGGGTCACAGGCCTGCGGTGCGTCCGAGTGGAGCTCGGCGAACCCGACGAATCTGGCCGGCGCCGGCCCCAGCCCATCTCCGGCTCAGAGTTCGTCATCGAGTGCGACATGGTCGTCGTCGCGATCGGCACGCGGAGCAACCCGCTCCTGACCGCGAGCGCACCCGAGCTCAAGGTCAACGAGTGGGGCTACATCGAGACCGACGCCTACGGGGCGACGAGCATGGCGGGCGTCTATGCCGGCGGTGACATCGTCCGCGGCGCGGCCACGGTCATTCTCGCGATGGGCGACGGCAAGCGCTCGGCGGCCGCGATCGACGCGTACCTGCGGGGCATCCCCTGGCCGCCGCCGCAGGAGACGCCGGCCGAGGTCGAGTCGGAGCACCGCCCCGCCCCGGCCGCGGCCGGGCCCGTCGCCTAGATCCTGGCGAACCGTTCGGCCCGGAACCGTTCGATCGGGTACCGTGTGGCCCCCGTCAGCGCGAGGTCGGCCAGGATCTCGGCGAGGACCGGCGCGAACTTGAAGCCGTGCCCCGAGCACGCCGAGGCGAACGCGACGCCGGGCGCGGCCGGGTGCGTGTCGATGACGAAGTGCTCGTCGGGCGTGTTCGTGTAGAGGCAGACCGTCGAGCTCGACAGCAGGCCGTCGGCGCCCGGCATGTGGGCCCGGACG
>DASTEU010000283.1:0-2742 GCA_035709325.1 Candidatus Limnocylindrales bacterium
GTCGACCTGCGGGACCTGCTCGGCCTGGCGTGACCCGGGTCCCGCCTGACGGCGCCGGGCGAGGGGTGTATCGTCGGACCCCGCCTTCGCGCCGCTCCACGGCGATTGCCCCAGCACGAGGAGCCTGACGATGACGCCGACCCTGCGCCGCGTTCCCGCCCTCACCCTCGCCCTCGCCCTGGCGATCGCGACGATCGCCCCGGTCACCGCGGCCGACGCAACGATCTCGACGTTCGTCCCCATCGGCTCGGGCTACACGGCCGAGACGCTCGAGCAGTTCGCCGCGGAGGCGGCCGAGGTCGACGACAGCGGCGCGGTCTCGATCCTCGTCGTGCCGATCACCTTCGCCACCGACGCATTCCGGATCTCGAACGGCGAACGCCAGCAGAACCTGACGCTCGCCGAGACGCGGCGGAGCCAGGTCGAGGCGGCCTGCGACGCGGTCGTCCCACCGGGCGAGACCTGCAGCGCGGTCCTCGCCCCGGTGCTCGTCCGGGACGACGCCTTCGACCCGGCGAACGTCGCCCTCGTGACGCCCGGCCTCGACGGCATCTACATCCTCGGCGGCGACCAGGTCGTCGCGATGCAGGTCGTCGCGAACACCCCGTTCGAGGACGCCCTCGCCGCAGCCCAGGCGGCCGGCGCCGTGACGAGCGGCAACAGCGCCGGCGCCGCGGTCGAATCGGCCGATATGATCGCGGGCTACGTCGGCAACAACGGCCCCGAGCAGGGCTTCGAGCAGGGCGCGGTCGACCTGTGGCTGTTCGACGGCCCGACCGATGACGAACGGGGGCTCGTCTTCGGTCTCCAGGGCCTGCTCCTCGACCAGCACGTCCTCCAGCGCGGCCGGATCGCCCGGCTCATCAACGCCTCGATCACGACCGGTCAGCTCGGGATCGGGATGGACGCCGAGACCGCGGCCACGATCGAGGCCGGTACAGACCTGACCGAGATCGGCGGTCTGTCGGCGGTCTTCGTGGCCGATCCCCTGACCTACGGCTCGGTTGGCCAGTTCGATCCGAGCGGCACGCTCGCGGCCGGCGACGTCGCTACCCACGTCCTGCCGGCCGGCGACGGCTACGACATCGCGACGCGGGAGCCCCTCGCCGCCGGCATCGCCGCACCCGCCCCGGGCATTGCCGGCCGGATCCTCCCGAACGTCACGGTCCCGAGCGGGGCGGGCGCGCTGCTGCTCGGTGGAGGCCGCCCGTCCGGCGCCGTCCTCGAACGGCTCATCGCGGCCTCTGGTGGTCCGGGCGTTTCGATCGCCGTCGTCGCGGTCGGCTATCCCAAGGCGGAGCTGGGGGTCAAGGACGCCAAGGCACTCGCGACGGGCCTCTCGGCGCTGGGCGCGACGGCGACGGGCTTCGCCGTCGATCGCAAGGACCACGCGGCCGCGGCACCGGCCGCGATCGGCGCTGCCGACGGGATCCTCCTGACGGCGCCCGATCCCGCTGCGGTCCTCTCCGCCCTCGCCTCGACGCAGGCCGTGACCGAGGCGATCGAATCAGCATGGCGCAACGGTGCGGCGGTCCTCGCCGACGACGCCGCCGCGTCGGCCGTCGGCACGACGTTCACCGCCGATCCGCGGCCCGGCACCTATACGAGCCAGATCGAACGGGCCGCGATCGCCGAATTCCGGCCCGACAGCACGACGATCGCGGCCGGTCTCGGCTGGATCGAAGCGGCCGCCGAGCCCGGCATCGTCTCGAACCGCCACTGGGGCCGCCTCTACAGCGTCCTCGCGGCCCAGCCGGCGGCCGAGCGGGTCTCGTTCGGGATCGACGCCGGCACGGCTATCGAGTTCGGAGCGGGCCGGCCGCTCGTCGTCGGTGAAAGCGTCGCCGTGGTCCTCGACGGACGCGACGGGACGTTCGGTGCCGGCACGAACGGCGCGCTCGCCGCACGTTGGGTCCTCCTCGACACATTCGTCGGCGGCCAGGCCGTCGAGTAACGGCGAGCGGCCGGGCCCGCGCCCTGTGGCTAGCCGCCGGGTCGCGCCGACCGAACAGCGGGAAACGGCGGCCGCGGCATGCCCCGCCCCAACGCGGCGACGATCCGGGCCGCCGCGTCCTCCGGTGCCAGTCGCGAGGTGTCGACCTCCAGGTCGTAGCCGCCCCGGCGGTGAACGACCGCGAACTGGGCCTCGGCCTGGCCGATCGTCCGATCCCGCCGGGCCCGCTCGCGCTCGAGGACGACTTCGAGCGGACAGCGCACGCCGACGTACAGGACGCCCAGGTCGGCCCAGCGCCGGGCCATGTCGTCGAGCCAGCGGGCCTCGAGCAGGACGTGGTCGACGATGACGTCAAGTCCGGCGCCGGCGAGTGCGGCTACGGTCCGATGCATCCCGCCGATGAGACGCTCGCCGAGGGGCCCGGTCTCGATCGTGAACGGACCCTCACGGCGGCCGTCCGGCCGCACGTAGCGGAAGACCTCGGACCAGTGGGGCTGGTCGAGATAGCGCTTCGGCAGGGCGAAGACGAAGCGGTCGATGCCGATCTCGAGCCACGGGTCCGGCAGTCGATCCTGGAGGGCCCGGACGAGCGTCGTCTTGCCGCTCGACGACGTGCCGTTGAGGAGGATGATCCTGCCGGTCGGCGGCGCCGGCCCGGAACCGCTGCGGTTCAGCCGCTCAGCCGCCCGGTCGCGGGCCGCGGTTCTGGACGAACTGGAAGCCGAACCGGCCCTTGATGCAGAGATGGCCCTCGGCCACCGACGAGTCCAGCGGCGAGCCGACCTTCA
>DASTEU010000284.1:0-3515 GCA_035709325.1 Candidatus Limnocylindrales bacterium
CGGTCGACGGGTCGGGCGTCGCGGCGGCACTCGGCGACGCGGCGGCCGCGCCGGGCCAAGGGGCCGCGATCGGGTCGAGCCGCCCCACCCCAAAACCGGCCGCGAATACGACGGCGAGGGCGCCGACGAGGAGCGCCGGCCGGACGAGGCTCGCCGGCCCTCGCCGGCGCAAGCCGGCGGAAGCCGCGGCGTCCGACGCGGGAGCCGGCTCGGTGGCGGCGTCCGTCGCCGGAGTCGGCTCGGTGGCGACGGGCTCGGTCGTGAGGGGCTGGTTCGGGTCGGGCTGCATGGATCCTTCTCGAGCGGGCGCGAACGCGGTCCAGCATGCCCGACGCGCGTTGCCTTCCGGTCGGGCACGCGGTGAAGGTTCGTTTGCCGCCCCAAATCAGCTCTCGCGCGGCAGGCGCAGCGCCGTGATTCGTCCGGTGCGGGGATCGACCCACGCGACCCCCGGCGCGGCCGGTGGTGCCGAACCCGTCACGATGGCCAGCACCCAGCCGGCCGAGGAGCCGCCGAACCGGCTGCGGAGGACCGCAGGAAATCGTCGGACGATCGCCCGGTTCGCGGCGGTATCGACCAGGAGCCAGCAGGATGCAACCCGGAAGTCGCGGGCCACGGTGGCCTCGATCTCGGCGACCTTGCGGCTGGCCGACCGGGAGGCGCCTCCCAGGTCACCGAGCAGGTTCCAGATCTCGATGAGGATGAGGACGCGCTGGCGATCGTCGCGCAGGGCGACGTCGACGACGCCCGCGGCCGGTGATCGTCGCGTGGGGAGTTCGAACAGGCCCGTTCGCCCGGTCGACCGGGCCAGCCGCAGGACGAGCTCCTGGGCCGCGAGGTGGCCTGCGTCGGCCGGCTCCGGGTCCCGACGGAGGTCGCGGGAGAACGAGGCGGCGAACGGCCGATCGATCGCCATGCCGAGCCTGACCCAGAGCCGCAGCGGCGCCGAGCCGCCGTCGCCTCGCTCCAGCTCGCCGAGCCTGGCCCGCCCGATGCCGACGCGGTCGGCCAGTTGCGACTGGGTCAGGCGGGCCCTGATCCGGCTGCCGCGCAGGTCGCCGCCGATCGAGGCCGCGATCCGGGCACACTCCCGATCGCCGGCCAGCTCCTCGTTCGTGCGTCTGTGGCGAACCATCGCCGCAGACGATGTCAGGCGACGCTTCACTGGCGCTTATCCGCCGCTGCCCGAAGGCGTGCGGGCGTGCGGCGGCTCGTTTGAGGCCGGCCATGCTGCTGTCAGCGGCATCGCCGGCTTACGCCACCGGGTGAAGCCACTGCCGGTCATCCGGGAAAGGGGCCGCGCGGCGAAGTCACGCTCGCGAGGCATCCGGATCTCGCCGAGCGGCCGGCCCGACGTCCCCTGGCGGGCCGCCGAGCCCGGAGTGTGCCGGTGGCAGCAGCGCACCCGACCATTGAGGGGCCCGCGCGAGTGGGGGCCCGCGCGAGGCGCAGCCGGCGCGGTCGGTGGCAGTGCGACCACTGGGGTCCCCGCGATGCGCCAGGCCGCCCCGTGCGACGCTGGAACGAGCCGCGTCTAGTTTCGGCGACCGGCGAAGATCCCCATCACCTGGCGGACGTCGGCAGCGTCGATCCCGTCGGGCCGCTCCTCGAGGTAGCGGCCCAGGGCGGCGATCGCCTGGCCGAACCGGCCCATCCGCCCGAGCAGGAGGCCGCGGTCGCGCCCGTGGTCGGGGTCGGTCGGCTCGACGATGGCGAGCATCTCGACCGCACCGAGGGCGGCCGCCCAGTCGCGGGCCGCGAGGTGGGCGGTTCGCAGGTTGCGCAGGACGCGGACCAGGATGTCCCGCCGGCCGGCCGGTCGGAGCATCCCGGCATGGAACAGCACGCCGTCACCGACCGACCGCCGGATCAGCGCCTGGCAGTCGTCGGGCGTCAGGCGCCGCCCCTCGCCCGCCGGGTCGATCAGCACGCCGCCGGGCGCGCCGACGATGAAGTGCCCGGGCAGGCCGATCCCCACGAGCCGCAGGCCGATCCGCCACGCGACCTCCATCTCGACGATCGCCAGGCTGATCGGGAGGCCGATCCGGCGCCGGCAGACCGCGTCGAGGAGGCTGTTGGCCGGATCGTGGAACTCGGCCGCCGTCGGACCGCGGAAACCGGCTTCGCGGTACAGGACGTCGTGGAGCCGATCGAGCACATGGGTCTGCGAGTCGCCGACGTCGAGGCGCAGGCGCACCCGCTCGGCCAGGCCGTCGATGATCGCGAGCGTCGCGCCGGCATCGACGTCCGGTCGCCCGTCGGCGGCGATCGCAAGGGCACCCACGGCGAGATCGATCTCCGGGTCGGGCTGGGCGACGAGCCGCGCGAATCGCGCCCGGTTCGCCGCACGTTGCGCCTCGTCGTTGGCCATGGTCGCGGCATCGTATCGCGGTCGGCTGCGGGTGGCTCGGGGCCCTGGGCCGGCTCCTGAGCCGGCCCGGGAGCCGTGGTATCCTGCGAAATCCCTAGTAGATGAGTCGGAGTTCGGTCCGAGGAGGTCGTCCCGAGCGTGGAAGGATCGTCGAGATGACCGCGGCGCGCCCGGCGCCCGGGGCACTCGAGCTGCGGCCGGCACCGCCCGGCCTGCCGGACCCGGACCTCGTGCCGCCGACGATCGCGGAGTCCGGTGACCCGTTCGCGAGCGCCCGCGTCGTGGCCGTGCTCGCCCGGATCCCGCGCGGCCGGCCGGTCCGGATCGCGGACATCGTGGACCGCCTCAACGCGACGTACCTGGACTGGATCTTCTCGGCGGCCGTCGTCGCCGACGTGGTCCTCCAGCTCCAGGCGAACTGGATGGCCGACTACCGCAACAGCGCCGGGATCGTCGTCGAGGACGGCGAGTACGGCCCGACCGTCGAGATCGAGGACAGCCCCCGGGTGGATCCCTGGATCGTCCGACAGGCCGACCGCGAGGTCGCGGCCTGCCGCGATCGGCTCGCCGCCTTCAGCCGCCTCGACCGTGCAGCAGGGGAGGGTTGACGCCGTGATCCATCGCCCGACATTCGACCGGTGCGGCTGTCTCCGGCGGGCCCGATCCGACTGAGATCGGCGACCCGCGCCCCTGCCCGATGGCGGGCCTGCCCGGCCCGCCGACGATCGACTTCATCACCCTGTCCGCACGGAGAACCCGAACCATGACCGTCCCCGGCTACGCCACCGACAGCCTCGTCTCGGCCGACTGGGCTCGCGAGCACCTCGACGACCCGACCGTCCGCTTCGTCGAGGTCGACGTCGACACGACCGCGTACGAGCAGAGCCACCTGCCCGGCGCGGTCGGCTGGAACTGGACGAGCCAGCTCGCCGACGGCATCCGCCGCGACATCGCGACCCGCGAGGAGTTCGGCCGGCTCCTCTCCGAATCGGGCATCGGCCCGGACACGACGATCGTCCTCTACGGCGACAACAACAACTGGTTCGCCGCCTGGGCCTACTGGCAGCTCAAGCTGTTCGGCCACCGCGACGTGCGGATCCTCAACGGCGGCCGCAAGTACTGGCTCGACCAGGGCCTGCCGCTC
>DASTEU010000285.1:0-4672 GCA_035709325.1 Candidatus Limnocylindrales bacterium
CGGCCCTGAAAGACCCCGCGCGACACCGTGATCCGGATGCTCGCGTCGCCGGCCGGGCCGTCGAGGCCGTCGGCCGCGAGGAGCGCGGCGATCCCGTCGGCCAGGCGCCGCTCGATGTCGTCGGGGAGCGGGATCGACAGCCCCGCGGCCGACCGGCGGAGGCGGGCGACATGTTCGGGCAGCTCGGTCGGGTGGTTGGCCCGCGCCCGGAGCGTCTCGAAGAGGCCGTCGCCCAACTGGAATCCACGATCGAACGCGGAGAGGTGAGGACCGTCGGCCGGAAGGAGCGCGCCGTCGACCCAGACGTGTCCGCGGCCTCGCTCGCCGGGGGCAGCGGTCACCCGCGGGATGCCTCGCGGCCGCCGATCGCGGAGAGCGGCCCGCGCGCCTTGGCCACCGTCTCGTCCCATTCGGCGGCCGGGTCGCTGCGGTAGGTGATACCGCCGCCGACGTGGAGCGTCAGCCGTCGGCCGTCGGCCACGAACGTCCGGATCAGGATCGAGGTCGCCATTGCACCGTCGGGCCCGATCCAGCCGAGCGCACCCGTATACGGGCCCCGCCGGACCGGCTCGAGGCGCTCCAGGATTTCCATCGCCCGGATCTTCGGTGCGCCGGTGATCGATCCGCCGGGGAACGAGGCGGCGAGCAGGTCGAACGCGTCCCGCCCGGGCGCCAGGCGCCCGGTGACCGTCGAGACGAGATGCTGGACGGCCGCGGTCCGCTCGAGACGGCACAGCCGAGGGACCCGGACCGAGCCCGGCACAGAGACGCGACCGAGGTCGTTGCGGAGGACGTCGACGATCATCACGTTCTCGGCCCGGTCCTTGTCGCTCGCGAGGAGCTCGCAGGCCAGCGCCCGATCCTCGTCCCGCGTCCGGCCGCGGGGCCGCGTGCCCTTGATCGGATCGGCCTTGACGATCCCCGCGGCGTCGACCGCGAGGAACGGCTCCGGCGACGCCGACAGGATCGCCCGCGGCCCACCCGGATCGTTCGCCGCGACCCCGCCGAGGTCGAGATAGGCCGAGAAGAGCGACGGGTCGCCGGTCCGCAGCCGCCGGTAGAGCCGCCACGGATCGCCGTCGAACGCCGTCTCGAGCCGACGGGTCAGATTCGCCTGGTAGATCTGGCCGCGGGCGATCTCGGCCCGGACCGCCTCGACGCCCGCTTCGTAGGCCGCCCGATCGAGGTTCGAACGGAAGACGAGCTCCCGATCATCTGCCGCCGCTGCCGACCCCGGGCTCGGCACGCTCGCCGCCGTCCGACCCGCCGGCCGGCGCACCCGCGCCCGGACCTCGAGGAGGCGCCGATCCAGACGGCGGCCGTCGCCGTCGACCGCCCGCCCGCCGAGCCACGCCGACTGCGTCCGGCGGTCCCAGGCGATCACCCAGTCGTGGAGGGCGAGACGGAGGATCGGCAGTCCCTGGTCGTCGGGTGCCAACTCGGGCAGCCGCTCGAGGGAGTGGCCGAGGTCGTAGCCGAGGTAACCGACGAGGCCGCCGAGGAACGGCGGTGCGTCGTCGAGGGCGCTCCGCCGTCCGTCGAGCCGGGCAAGGAGCCGCCGGGCCACCGCGAACGGATCCCCACCGGGGGCGGGGCTCGTCAGGACCGCGATCGGGTCCGCTGTCAGGTAGGTCCAGCGGGCGTTCCGGCCCGGCCGGGCGCTCTCGAGCAGGGCGAGGCCCGGCAGCTCGCCGAACGACTCGGCGACGTCGATCGGTCGGGCGGCGGCGATCTCCGGCAGGGGCTCGAGGCGGAAGCCCGGGGTGGCCGGGTGGACCGCGGCGCCCGGCGCGGAACGCCCGCTCGTGGTTCGGATCACCGCGCGATGATAGGCGCGACGACCGAACCTCGGGCCGATGGCGCGGCGACTCGTCGGATCGCTCTCTTCGCGAGATCCGCCGCGGACCCGCACGGCGGCGACGGCGTGGGCAGTGACGGAGGCCGGATTGCGAGCGCGGGATCTCGGGATCGTCATCGGGCGCGGCCGGCCGGGACCGGCCAACGCGATCACCGACGTCGCAGGCGTCCGCGTCGGCTACGCCACGATCGTTGCCGGCGATGGGCGGCTGGTCGTGGGCGAGGGGCCGGTCAGAACCGGAGTGACGATGGTCGTGCCCCACGACGGCGACGTCTTCACGGAGCCGGTCTACGCCGGGAGCCATCGCCTCAATGGCAACGGCGAGCTGACGGGTCTCGAGTGGATCCGCGAGGCCGGCCTGCTGACCGGGCCGATCGGCATCACGAACACCCACAGCGTGGGGATCGTCCACGACGCGATCATCCGGCACGCCGTGCGAAGGCTGCCGTTCGGGGCGGAGTTCTGGGCGCTGCCGGTGGCCGGTGAGACGTGGGACGGCCTGCTCAACGACATCGACGGCTTCCACGTGACGATGGACCACGTCGACGAGGCGCTCGGGGCGGCGACGACGGGACCGATCGCCGAAGGCAACGTCGGCGGCGGGACGGGGATGATCTGCCACGAGTTCAAGGGCGGCACCGGGACGGCCTCGCGGGTCGTCGACGCCGGGGCCGGCGCCTGGACGGTCGGTGTGCTCGTCCAGGCCAACCACGGCCGCCGCGACTGGCTGCGAGTCGACGGTGTGCCGGTCGGGGAGGAGATCCCACTCGCCGAGGTGCCGACCCCGTACCGCCCGGAGGACGAGGACGTCCCTCTCCGGGCGACGCCCGGATCGCCGCCGCCGGGATCGGGATCGATCATCGTGATCGTCGCGACCGACGCGCCCCTCCTGCCCCATCAGTGCGAGCGCCTCGCCCAGCGAGCCGGCCTGGGGATCGCCCGGATGGGCGGCACCGGGGCCAACACGAGCGGCGATCTCTTCCTCTGCTTCGCTACGGGGAATCGGGGCCTGCCGAACACCGCCTTCGCGCGCGACCCGCGGCCGACGGTCGACGTTCGTTCGGTGAACGACCACGTCATCTCCCCGCTTTTCGATTCGGTCATCGAGGCGACCGAGGAGGCGATCCTCAACGCCCTCGTCGCGGCCGAGACGATGACGGGCCGCGACGGGATCACGGCCCACGCGCTGCCCCACGACCGACTCGTCGAGGTGCTGAAGCGGTACGGTCGCGGCCCGAAGGCCGGGCCGCCGGCGTGAGGGACGGCCCGACGTCGATTCGGCCGGCGACACACGACGACCTGCCGGCGATCCGCTCGATCCTCGCGGAACACGGCAACGATGGTCCGCACGGTGCCGTGGACATCGTGGGTCCGTACGTCGAGCACCTGATCGCGACCGGCCGAACGCTCGTGGTCGACGAGGGCGACGGACCGATCGCTTTCGGGTCGACGGTCGCGACGGGTCACGGTCGCCACCTGACCGACCTCTTCGTCCGGAACGACCGACTCGGCCGGGGAATCGGCGGGCCGCTGCTCGAGGCGCTGTTCGGAGACGCGTGGCCGCGGACGACGTTCGCCTCCGACGATCCGCGGGCGATGCCGCTCTACATCCGGGCCGGGATGGCGCCGCTGTGGACGCAGCTCTACATGGGCGGCACGGCGGCCGACATCCCGTCGGCAGACGAGGCGCTGACCGTCGATGACGCGGACCCGGGTTCGATCGCGGCCATCGAGCGAAGCTGGACGAGGGCCGATCGCCCGGCCGACCACGCGTTCTGGGCACGGCAGGCCGAGGCCGATCCATTCGTGGTCGTCGACCGCGGCGCAATCGTCGGCGCCGGCTACGCCCGCGCTCGCCAGAAGGGTCCCGCCCGGGCGATCGACCGGTTCCTGGTCCGGCCGGGCCGCGATCCCCTCGGGCCGATCTGCGCCGCCCTGCGGCGGGCGGCCCGCGGCGGCCGCGTGTTCGCCTGCATGCCCGGTCCGAACCCCGCCGTCCGGCCGCTCCTCGAGGCGGGCTTCCGGATCGAAGACCGGGACACGTTCATGGCGAGCGCTCCGGACCTCGTCGATCCGGCCCGCCTGCTCCCGAATCCGGGGATGCTTTAGGGCGCCGGCGCGGCGCCGGGCGGGGCCGCGTCCGGGCCTTACGCCGGGCGCGGTCGCGTCGGAGGGCTTACGCCGGGCGCGGCCGGCCGATGCGTCGAACGAGGCCGAGGGCGAGCGAGACGAGCGGCGTCGCCGGACCCCCCGGCGGCGATCCGACGCTGGCCGTTCGGGTCGCCGCGGCAAGGCGCTCACGCCGCGCCGCGTGGTGGAGCTCTTCGATGTGCGATCTGGCGAGCTGGAAACGAAGGTCCCCCTCCATGACCGGCTCTGTGCGTCGAGACATGCCCCGACCGTACGAGCTGAAGCCGCCGGAGGCATCCGGCATTCGTCCAGTTCTTGCAGGGACGGGCGCGAGAATTCCGGGCCATGCCCGGGCCCCTGGCCGGGTCCGCCGGGCCCGCGAGGGCCGGCGAGGGCCGGGCGCCAGGCTGGGGGGAAGCCTGGCGCCCGATGCGGCTCGCCCGGCCGGCGAGGCGGGTCGCGGTGGGGCGCCGCCTCAGCCGCCGGCCGGGACGGCGACTTGCTTCTCGATCGGCATCGCGACCATGCTGCCCCACTCGGTCCAGGAGCCGTCGTAGTTGCGGACCCGCTCGAAGCCGAGCAGCTCGTGGAGGACGAACCAGCGGTGCGAGGAGCGCTCGCCGCTCCGGCAGTAGGCGATGACGTCCTTGTCGGGGGTGATGCCCTTGGCGGCGTACAGCTCGG
>DASTEU010000286.1:0-9532 GCA_035709325.1 Candidatus Limnocylindrales bacterium
CGCCTTCGCGATCTCGATCCCGCTCGACAGCCTGACCTATCCGCTGTCACGGGCGCTCTACGCGACCCACAACACGATCCTCCAGGTCGTCGCGTCGATCGCCTCGTTCGCCACGATCGTCGTCACGGCGCTCCTCCTGGGCCCGCTCGTCGGCATCTACTCGATCCCGCTCGGTTACGCCGCCGGGACGGCGCTCAAGGTGGGCCTGCTCAGCGCCTTCCTCGTCACCCGGATCCGGCGACTGGCCTGGCTGCCCCGCGAGGACGCCGTCAGCGAGCCGCGCTGAGCGGGATCGTCGGGACGACCGTGATGTACTTGCCGTCGCGGTCGGGGTAGAGGCCCTCGGGCCGCTTCCAGGGCAGGAAGTTGCGCTCCATCTCGGGCCAGTCCTGGTAGGCGCCGGGCGGGTCCGACTGGCCCCAGATCGACGACTCCCACGGGTACCACGGGTCGAGGATGTAGGTCCCGGTCATCACGGCGTCCGGAAAGAGGAGCGGATCGGCGTCCGCGGTGTAGCCGGTCATCACCCAGGTGTGGGCGCCCCGCCACGTCAGGAGGATCGCCGGCGAGTTCGTCGTGGAGATCGCGATCGCCGCGTCGCGGATCGCGTCGCCGCGGGACGTGAAGGCCCGGATCTGGTAGCCGGGGGCGCCGTAGGCCTCGAGGGCGAGCGCGATCGCGGCCGGGCCCCACTCGCCGTTGCGGCTGTCGTCGAGGCTCTCCCACTCCCGGACCCGCGAGTGGATCCCGGCCTGGAACGCCTCCGACGTATCGGCCAGGCCGAGCACGGCGAGCGTCATCTGGATCCCCGACGGCGCGCACCAGTCCTTGCGCGCCTGGTGGGCGAAGACGGCCTCGTGGTCGTCGACGATCGTCACGTCGACGGGCGTCCGGACGAGCGGCGTCGGCGTGGGCGTGGGCGTGGCGCCGGGCCGCAGCGTCGGGCGCGGTGTGGGCGGCCGGGTCGGGGCGGGCGTCACCTCGACGGTCGGCAGCGTCTCACGATCCGGCACCGGGCCCGCGAGGAAGCGGTCGATCCGTGCGACGAGGCTCTCGAAGCGGTCGCCGGCGCCCGCCGCGTTCGTGGCGATCGCGCCGAACCCGAGCGCCGCCGCGACGAGGGCGACGACGAGCAGGATCCGCCACGGGACGCGGCGGCGGCGAAGCGGGCTCACGGGCATCGGTTCCGGGGATGGGTCACGCGCAGGTCTCCGGGGGTCGGACGTGGTGACGACGCGCGAGGGATGCCCCGTGCGACGCGGCCGAAACCGTCCGAACGCTCGCGGGGATGGTATCGGCCTCCGCCGGACCCGTCATCCGCGGGACCCCGCGGGCAGGGTGGGCGCGAGGTCACGGGCGCAGGAACGTGGCGGTGGCGGCCGATGTGCGACCATCAGGGGGTCACTCACGCCGCCCCAGGAGACGCCTTCGTGGACCGCTTCGAGCCGAACCTCCGGATCCCCGGGCCCACCGCCCTGCCACCGTCGGTCCGCGAGGCCGGCGCCCGCCAGATGATCAATCACCGCGGCCCCGAGTTCGCTGCGATGGTCGAACGGGTCATCTCCGGCATGAAGCCGTTCTTCGGCACGACGAGCGACGTGGTGGTCCTGAGCTGTGCCGGGTCGGGCGGCCTCGAATCGGCGATCGTCAACATGCTTTCCCCGGGCGACCGCGTCCTCGGCGTGTCGATCGGCGCGTTCGGCGACCGGTTCGCGAAGATCGCCGGCGTGTACGGCGCCGAGGTCACGAAGATCGAGGTCGAGTGGGGCCGGGCGGCCGATCCCGCCGCAGTCCGCGAGGCGCTCGCGGAGCAACCGGGCTACAAGGCGGTGCTCCTCACCCACAACGAGACCTCGACCGGCGTGATGAACCCGATCCCCGTCCTCGCCGCGGCGGTCCGCGACGTCGCCCCCGAGACGTTCATCCTCGTCGATGCGGTCTCGAGCCTGGGGGCGGTCCCATTCGAGATGGACGCGTGGGGAGTCGACGTCGTCGTCACCGGTTCGCAGAAGGCCTGGATGGCCGCGCCGGGACTCGCCATGGTCGCCGCGTCGCCGCGGGCCTGGGAGGCGATGGAGTCGGCGAAGATGCCGCGCTTCTACCTCGACCTGCGGGCCCATCGGGATGCCGCGGCGAACGGCCAGACGCCGTTCACGCCGGCGATCGCGGTCGTCTACCAGGTCGACGAAGGCCTCCGGCTCATGGCCGCCGAAGGGGCCGCCTCGATCTATGCCCGCCACGAGGCCTGCGCGGCGGCCGCCCGGGCGGGGCTCCAGGCGCTCGGCTTCGAGCTCTTCGCGGACGAGCGATTCGCGTCGCGGACGGTGACGGCCGCCAGGCTTCCCGAGGGCCACGACTGGAAGGCGTTCAACGGTGCGATCAAGGCCCACGGCGTCGTCCTCGCCGGCGGGCAGGGCAAGCTGGCCGGCCGGATCTTCCGGCTGGGCCACCTCGGCTCGGTGACGGTCGAAGAGGTGCTCGGCGTGATCGCCGTCCTTGAGCCGGTCGCGCTCGAGGGGGGCCGCCCGCTGACGCCCGGCTCGGCGGTCGGGGCGGCCTGGGCGGCCGCGGTCGAAGCGCTCGGCCTCGCGAGCGCGGCACCCACCGGAGCGGGCGTTCCGGCGTGAGGATCCTCGTCGCCGAGCCGATCGCGCCGGAGGGCGTCGCGATCCTCCGGGCGGATCACGAGGTCGACGAACGACCGGGTCTCTCGCGCGAGGAGCTCTGCGCGATCCTGCTCGAGTACGACGCGCTCGTCGTCCGCAGCCAGGTCAAGGTCGACGCGGCCGTCATCGCCGCGGGACCTCGCCTCGTGGTGATCGGCCGGGCCGGCGTCGGCGTGGACAACGTCGACCTCGACGCGGCGACCCGGGCCGGGATCACGGTCGTCAACGCGCCGACCGGCAACACGATCGCGGCCGCCGAACATACGCTCGCACTGCTCTACGGCGTCGCCCGGCGGATCGCCCCCGCCGATGCGTCGCTCCGGCGGGGGGAGTGGAAGCGGACCCAGTTCACCGGCCTCGAGCTGCGCGGCCGGACGCTCGGCATCGTCGGGCTCGGCAAGATCGGCCAGGCGATCGCCGCCCGGGCCATCGCGATGGAGATGACGGTCGTCGCGGCGGATCCGTTCGTGACGCCCGAGCAGGCGGCACACCACGGCGTCGAGATGGTCGGCTTCGACGAACTGCTGGCCCGGAGCGACGTCGTGTCGGTCCATGTCCCACTGTCGCGGGCGACGCGCCACCTCATCTCGACGCACCAGCTCGCCCGGATGAAGCCCGGCGCGATCCTTCTCAACGTGGCCCGAGGTGGCGTCGTCGATGAGGCAGCCGTGGCCGCCGCCCTCGAGACAGGCGCGCTCTCCGGCGCGGGGGTCGACGTCTTCGAGAACGAGCCGCCGACCGGCTCGCCGCTGCTCGACGCCCCGAACACGCTCCTCACGCCGCATCTCGGGGCGTCGACGGCCGAGGCCCAGGTCGCGGTCGCCGAGGAGGTCGCCGACCAGGTCCTCGACGTGCTCGCGGGGCGAAGCGCCCGCTATGCCGTGAACGCCCCCCTCGTCACCCCGGAGACGGCCCGGGCCCTGGCCCCGTACCTGCCGCTCGGCGAGGTGCTCGGCCGCTTCTTCGCCCAGTTCTGCCGGACCGGGATCCGGACGCTGACGCTCGAGATCGGCGGGGAGCTGGCCGCGTTCGACGGCTCGCCCCTGACGGCGGCGGTCCTGCGGGGCCTGCTGGAGACCTCGACGACCGAGCGGGTCAACCTCGTGAACGCGACATCCCTCGCGAAGGCCCGCGGAATCACGCTCGTCGAGCGCAAGACGCCCGAAGCGGGCGCCTACGCCAGCCTCCTCACGCTCTCGGGGGAGTCGGGCGGCCGGACGACGACGGTCGCGGGGACGGTCGCGGCCGGCGAACCGCGCCTCACCCGGTTGAACGAATATCCGCTCGACATGGAGCCGGCCGGCGTCATGCTGATCACCCGCCATCACGACCGCCCGGGGATGATCGGCCGCGTCGGCGAGACGCTCGGTCGGGCCGACGTGAACATCAGCGCGATGCACCTCGGGCGGACGGCGCCGCGGGCCGACGCGCTCATGGTCCTCGCCCTCGACGACGACGTTCCGCCGGACGTCGCCGAGGAGATCCGGTCCCACGAGGGGGTCATCGACCTGTGGACGATCCGGCTGGGGAAGGATCGCTGAGCGGTCCGCGCGGCGGCGGGTCGGACGGCGGCGGGTCGGACGGCGGCGCCCGGCGCGCCGGCCCGGATGGCGGCGGCCCGGATGGCGCCGAGCGCGCCGGCGCCCGGCGCCCCGACCCGGTGGACTCGCCGCTGATCCCGCCCGGCCTCGACGGCGCCCTCGTCCTCGTCCGCCACGGCGAGTCCGAGTTCATCGTCGAGCGGCGCTTCCAGGGCCAGGCCGAGACGCCGCTCTCGCCGGTCGGCCTGCGCCAAGCCGAACGGACGGCCGCCAGGCTCGCGATGCCCCACCAGTCGCCGGCTCTGCCGGTGCCGGGCGGCGCGCCCCGCGAGATCGTCCATTCGCCGCTGCGCCGGACCGCCCAGACGGCCGAGGCGGTGGCGCAGGCCATGGCCGACGAGCTGGCCTTCGGGCGGCCGATCCCGGCCCGGCCGGACGCCGGCTTCCTCGAGATCGGCCAGGGCGAGTGGGAGGGCCGCAGCCACGCCGAGATCGAGGAGCGCTGGGGCGACGTCCTCGCGACGTGGCGCCGGCGCCCGCTCGAGGCCTGGGCGCCCGGCGGCGAGGCGATCCCCGACGTCGCCGCCCGCGTCCGCCCGGCCTTGGCCCGGGTTCTCGCCGGCCTCGCGGCGGCCGGCGTGCCGGGGACGCTCGACAGGCCCCAGGTCGAGGGCTACCGCGACCCACCGCCGGAGCAGCCGTGGTCGATCGTCGTCGGCCACGACGGCATCTTCAAGGTGCTGCTGCTGACCCTCTTCGAGCTGCCGCTCGAGCGTTTCTGGATGTGGTCGTTCGACCTGTGCGGGATCGGCGTGATCGAGTTCCGGGCCGGTCGACCGGTCGTCCGGGCGATGAACCTGACCGAACACCTCGCGCCGCTCCTCGACGAAGCGGCCAAGGCCGCGACCCGCGAGCGGCAGCGCTCCGGCGCCCTCTGATCAGCGCCGGCCGCGGCCCCGTCGCCGGAAGAGCAGCCTGAGGAGCGCGACCCGCAGCCGGCGGTAGGACTCGCGCAACGCCGCGATCCGTTCCGCGCCGAGCGTCCGCCGCCCGTACGCGACCTCGACCTTCGCCGCGGCGACCGTGTGGAGCTCCGGCCGGACCGCCGGCATGAGATCGCCGAGCGAAGCGGCGTACTCATAGGCCGTCTGCGTGGGGCGGGGCCCGAAGCCGAAGCGGCCGGCAAGGCGAGCGACGCCCGACCAGGCGACGTCGGGCGTGACCGGTCCCCGCGGACCGCGGCGCCAGATGGCGAAGGCGACGAGGAGCGCGGCCACAGCCAGGATCAGGCCGACGACCAGGAACGGGCCGGCTCCGGGGCCGCCGACGCCGGGGGGCGCGGCCCCGCCGGTCGTGAACGAACGGCGCGGGTTCGGGCCGTCCTCGTCGAACGGAACGCCGCCCGACGAGAAGCTCGGGCTCGCGGTCGGCGGCGCGCTCGCGACGGGTCGGCCGGACGGCAGGGGCTCCGGATTCGCGACGCCCCCGCCGGTCGGGTCGAAGGGGACCCAGCCGTGGCCCGGGAACCAGACCTCGACCCAGGCGTGGGCGCTCGAGTTGAGGATCGTCTCGATGCCGGTCTCGTCGTCGAGTGTGCCTGGCAGGAAGCCCTGGACGTAGCGGGCCGGGACGCCGTGCTCGCGGAGCAGCATCGTCATGAGCGACGCGTAGTGCTGGCAATAACCCTGGCGGGACCACGCGAAGCATTCGACCCGGCCGCGGTCGCCGCAGTCGACGTCGAGCACGTTGGGGTCGTAGCGGAACCGGTTCGAGTGGAGCTCGCGGACGAGCATGCGCGCGACGTCGTACGGGTTGGCGGTGATCGTCGGGTCGGCCTCGATCCGGAGCAGGACGTCGTCGAGCACCTCCCGGGCCTCGGGGCCGATCACGCCCTCGGGCATCTGGAGGTAGCGTGAGGTGATCGCCTCCGGATAGTCGGTCCCCGCGACGCGGAGCAGGTTCTCGGTGATGCCGCCCGGCACGTCGCCGAGCAGGGGCACCCGCGCAGTCAGCGTGTACGTCGAGCTGCTGCCGATCTGGACGGCCTTGAAGAAGCCGTTCTCGCCGAGCGCGAGGAGCCGCGCGTCGCGGTCGACGGCGACCGGCGCGAGCGGGCTGAGGATCCAGTTGCTCCGATACGTGCCGGGTGTGACGGTGAACGTCACCTCGGTGCCGCCCGCTGCGGGTGGCTCGTCGAGCGTTCCCGTCAGGAGCTCTTCGCCGGCGACACGCGGGGCCTGGGTCGTCCCGTCGCTCCAGTCCCAGCCGAAGAGGTTGAACTCGTCGTAGGCGACCGCCCGCCAGTAGTAGTTCGTGTCGTCGCCGATCGGCCGCTGGATCGTCGCGGCGACGCCCTCGTTCGTCGACCAGAAGTTCTGGATGACCGCACTCGGGCCGAACTGGACGGCCCCGATGCCGCGACTCTCCGGACCGGCCGGCAGGAACCGCTGGAACGTCCCGCTCATGTCGATGAGCCAGGGCTTCAGGTCCTCCCAGGCGCCGGCCAGCGGCGCCGAGCGGGCCGTCGCGGTCAGCGTCAGCGAGCCGAGGACCGCGGCGATGATGAACACCGTGCCGCCCCGCAGGTAGAGCGAGCCGACCGTGTTCGGATCGCCGATTCGGCGGCGCAGCCAGGTTGCCTGCTCGTCCAGGGCGTGCAGCCGGATGAGCAGCAACAGGCTGGCGAGGCTGAAGATGATCAGGTAGCCGAGCTGGTCTCGGACGGTCGCCGCCATGTTCCCGACGAGGAGCGCGCCGGTCACGACGACCGCGCTCAACGGTCGCCGGTGGCGGAACACGGCGAACGAGGCGAACTGGGCCGTCCCCCACACGAGCAGGCCGAGCACGAGCAGGTGGTGGCCGGTCTCGCGCGTCAGTGGCTGGTTCTCGAGGACCAGGTCGGACCAGGCCCGGACGGACGCCCCCGCCGTCGCGGCGAACCGACCGGCGAGGTCGGCGTCCTCGACGAGCACACCGCCGACGAGGACCGGCACGAGCAGGGCGGCGAAGGTCGCGCCGACGACGTGAGCGATCCAGCGATTCCAGCCGACCTTTGCGCCGACGAACGCGATCGCAACGCCGAAGACCGCCGCCCACAGGAGGAAATCCGTCCACTGGGCGTTGCCGAGGACCCAGCCGACGTCGTCGATCGACCACGCGACGGTCGCGGCCATGACCATGACGAACACCAGGCTGAGCCAGCCCTCCTCGGGGCCGAACGGGAGGCGCCGCGACGACAGCCGCTCCATCACGAGAGGGCCGCGCCGAGCGCCTGCCCGGGCAGGACGGTGTGCACCCGCAGCTCGAACTCGGCGAGCGCGTGGCGGAGCGCGCGCGCCCGCTGGGCTCGCTGCTCCTCGACCGCCGGGTCGAGGGCCGGCACGAGCTCGCCGAGGCGCTCCCGCTCGAGACGGGCGACCCGGTCGAACGCCGGCGCGTCGAGCGTCACCACGACCGTCGCGATCCCTCGCCCGCGGAGGGCGGCGATCGGGCGGATCCAGGTCACGTCGGTCGAGGCGGTGATGACGACCGCGGTCATTCCCCGTCGCAGGCGACTGGCCGTCGTCACGAGCGTCTCGACGAGCGGCGTCGAGCCGTCGCCGTCCACCGCGGCGAGCAGCTGCATGATCTTGAGGTGCTGGCGGCTGCCGCGGTCGGCCGGTAGGACGGCCGTGCGGTGGGCATTCACCGTCAGCCCCACCGCCCGGTTCTCGTGGATCCCCTTGTCGGCGACCGCGGCGGCGACGCGGACCGCGGCCTCGACGGTCGATTCATCGCCGCGGCCGGCCTGGACCGATCGATCGAGGTCGAGAACGATCCAGGCGTCGGCGGTCTGCTCGAGCTCGAACTCCTTGACCTGGATCTCACCGTGCCGGGCGGTGGCCCGCCAGTGGATCCGGTTGAAGCTGTCGCCGGGCGCCCAGGGCCGGACGGTCGTCGCGAGCGGCGTCGTCTGGAGCGTCCGCTCGGGCGCGGACTGGCTGCCCTCGACGTTGGCCGCCGGCAGGCGCCAGAGAGGGATCGGCTCGATCCGCGGGTAGACGACGACCGTGACGCCCTGGCCGACCGACGCGGAGGCCTCGAAGAAGCCGAACGGGTCGCCGGTCCGGATCTGGAGCGGCTCGATCCGGAAATGGCCGCGCCGGACGAGCGGCACCCGGACGAGCCACGAGCGCTCGGCCCGCGACCCGAGTGGGATCGCCCGGCCGGGCAGGCCGCCGGGGAGCGTCGTCGGGTTGTGGACCTCGAGCCACGGCTTCGGGATCCGGCTCGTGTTGCGCAGGGTGTACGTCACCCGGACGCGGTCGCCGACGTGGCCGTTGAGCTGGCTGACCGCGTAGCCGGCCTCGAGGTCGGACAGGCCGAGGCGGGTCACGATGTACGAGCCGCCGATCACGGTGATCGCCAGGTAGACGAGGTAGAAGAGGAACTCGAGCCCGGTCGAGAACGCGGCGACGAGCAGGACCGCGGCGATCGCGAGGAGCTGGAGTCGCCGCATCACCCGAGCCTCGTCCGGCCGGCCGCGTCCGTCGGTTCGTCCCCCACCCTCAGACGCTCGTGGCGCCCTGCTGCGTCGGCCGGATCGCCCGCGGGCCGTCCGGGCCGCCGGTCGGGCGGATGCCGTCGATCGGGGTGCTGTCGAGCAGCTCGCGGATGACGTTCGCCGACTGGACGTCGTGGATCGACGCGCTCGTCTTGATGATCAGGCGGTGGGCCAGCGCCGGCTCGGCGAGGGCCTTGATGTCGTCGGGGATCACGTAGTCGCGGCCGAGCAGCCCGGCGAGCGCCTGTCCGGCCCGGTAGAGCGCGATCGAGCCGCGCGGCGACGCGCCGAGATAGACGTCGGGGTGGCTGCGGGTGCCGTTCACGAGTCGGACGATGTAGTCGGCGACGGTCGAATCGACGTAGATGTCGCGGATCGCGCCCTGCATCCCGCGCAGCTCGTCGACCGAGCAGACGACCTCGAGCTCCTCGAGCGGGTGAGAGCGCTTCTGCTCGTCGAGGATCACGACCTCCTCGATCGGCTGCGGGTAGCCGAGCCGGATCCGCAGCATGAACCGGTCGAGCTGGGCCTCGGGCAGGGCGAACGTGCCCTCGTACTCGATCGGGTTCTGGGTGGCGATGACGAGGAAGGGGTCCGGCATCGAGTAGGTGGTGCCATCGATCGTCGCCTGGCGCTCCTCCATGCACTCGAGCAGGCTCGACTGGGTCTTCGGCGTCGCCCGGTTGATCTCGTCGGCGAGCACGACCTGGGCCATGATCGGTCCGGAGCGGAACTCGAAATCCTGGGACTTCTGGTTGAAGATCGACAGGCCGGTGACGTCC
>DASTEU010000287.1:0-12202 GCA_035709325.1 Candidatus Limnocylindrales bacterium
GACGCCCGCCCGTTCGGTCGAGGGCTCATCGGGGACGAGCGCGACGGCGCGCTCGAGGGCGGCGATGGCTCCGTCGCTGTCGCCGGCCGCCCGGCGGTACCGGGCGAGGCGCTCGTGGAGCAGGCCGAGCGCCAGCCCGTCACTGCGCTCATCGAGGCCGGCCATGACAAGCTCCACGTAGGCGACGGCGCGGGCCGGCCGGCCGGACGCGAACGCGGCCTCGGCCGACCTGATCTGGAGGGCCGACACGTCGGCCATCTGCTCGACCGACCGGCGCCGGCTGGGGCCCGCGGCCTGGCCGTCCCGTGCGAGCGGCACGATCGCGGCGAGGGCGAGCTCGAGCTGACGGAGCGCGTCCTCGGGCGAGTGGACCGCTTCGGCCCGACCGGCCGCCGCGACGGCCGCCTCGTGGACCTCCACGGTCGCGTGGGCCATCTGCCAGTGGCGGGCTGCCGCGGCGGGGTGGGCCGTCAACGCGGCCGCCAGGGCGAGGTGGTGGCGGTGCTGCTGGCCGGGCAGCAGGTCGGCGGCGACGGCCCGGCCGATCAGCTCGTGGCGGAAGTCGACGCCGTCATCACCGGATTCGACGAAGCCGTGTTCGATCGCCTCGGCGAGGCCCGCGGAGAGGTCGCCGTCGATCGGCCCGTCGGCGCGGCGGGGGAGCGTCGACGAGCGTGGTGGCGGGCGATCCCCGGCCGTCAGCTCCAGGTGCTCGGAGACCGCCGCGAGCTCGGCCGTGCTGAGCGGGCGCCCCGCCAGCGAGAGCAGGCGCAGGACGCGCCGGCACTCCGGGGTCCGGAGCCCGAACCGGGCGATCACGAGGTCCTCGAAGCTGCCGGTCAGCGACGCGCCGGAGAGCTCCCGGCGGGCGGCCAGCAGCTCCTCGGCGATGAGCGGCCGCCCGCCGCTCCGCTCGGCGACGAGGACGAGGGCGGAGCCCGTCGGTCGCTCGCCCTCGATGCCCTCGATGAGGTCGGCCAGCTCGTCGCGCCCGAGCGGCTCGATCGGCAGCCGGTGGGCCGGCCGCCGCGCGTCGACCATCGCGGCGATCCCGGCGGCGAGCGGGTGGAGGCTCGTGACCTCGTCGGGCTGGTACGTCGCGATCAGGCAGACCCGGTTCGGCCGCTGGACCCGGGCGAGGAACGTCGCGAAGGTCCGCGTGCCGGCATCGGCGTGGTGCAGGTCCTCGAGCACGAGCATCACCGGGCGCCGCTCCGAAAGCCGCCCGAGCACCCCGAGGATGCCCTCCAGGATCCGCGCCTGGCGCCGTTCGGCCGAGGTGACCGTGGG
Organism: Candidatus Limnocylindrales bacterium; assembly: GCA_035709325.1. Classification (GTDB taxonomy): domain Bacteria; phylum Chloroflexota; class Limnocylindria; order Limnocylindrales; family CSP1-4; genus CF-46. Next base: position 1,291 of record DASTEU010000287.1, read on the forward strand.
ACGCTCCGGCACGGCGCCGGAATGGACGAGGCGGCCGTGGAGCTCGGGCAGCAGCCGGACGTGGTCCTCGACGCTCGGTCCGAGCAGGGCGACGAGCTCGTCGTCGGGTAGGCCGGCGAGGAGCGGCCGCAGCGCGCGGAGGACCGGCGCGTAGGGCTCGTCGGTGCCGGCCGGCAGGGCCCGCCCGCGAAGGACCTCGAACGGCTCCGCGAGGGACGTGACGCGGGCGGCGGCTTCGGTGACGAACCGGCTGACGCCGATCCCGCCGCCCCCCTCGATCAGCACCGTCGTCGACGTGCCGGCAGTCGCCGCTTCGAGAGCCGGCGCAAGGCGTGCGAACGCCGAATCCCGCCCCACGAAGCGCGTACTCGTGAACCCGGCGGGCATGGCTCCATTCTAGGTGCGCCGCAAGCCGCCACGAGGCCGGGGCGCAGAAACGAGTCGGCGATGACCACGGCGGGTGGCACTCAGCCGGGACGTGCCGGCAGGGTTCAGGCTCGGGCGCGTGCCGCCAGGTACGCCGCGAGGATGTCGGTGCCCATCTCGGGGTTGTCCCAGGCGTCGCCGCCCGCGGGCTGGTCGTCGGTCACGGTCTCGCCGAGCGTCATCTTGTGGAGCCAGCCCTGCCGGCCGTCCGGGCAGAGGACCAGCCAGTACGCACCCGACTTCTCGAGCAGCTGGACCTCGTCGCCCTGGTCGAGCTGCCCGACGTCGACCGAACGGAGCTCGTCGGGTGCGTCCAGGAGGCGGACGACGCGGTAGCGGATGATCCGCCGCTCGCGTCCCTCGATCGGGTTCACCCGGCCGTCGTCGAAGCTCAACCGGGGCGAGGTCACGACGGTGCGCGTCGGGTCGGCCTTGCGCGCCTCGAGCAGGGAGGGACGGCGCCAGCGTGGCAGCGCAGCCTCCTCGTCGAACGGGGCCGGAATCGCGCCGCGGGCGAGAGCGGAAGTGGCGGCGACGCCCGAGCCGCGGGCGGCATGCGCCTGGAGCACCTCGTCGGGCGCAGGTGGTTCCTCGTCGCGCCGCTTCTTGCCGAAGATCGCGAAGGCGAGCGCCATCGCCGCCGCACCGGTCGTGCCGACGAGCGTCGGGAGGATGCGCATCGCCGGGGAGCCGCCGTCGAGGCCCAGCACGTCGAGGGCAGCCGCAAGGCTGCCCCAGCCGTCTCCCCCGCCCGACCCGGATCCGGAGGTGACCGTTCCGTCGTACCCGGTCGGGCCGCCCCCGCCGCCGGAGCCGCCGGCCCCGGGCCCGTCGCTGCCGTTCCCGCCGGTCGAGCCGGAACCGTCATCGGGACCGCCCGAGGCACCGGCGCCCGAGCCATCGCCGCCACCCGGCAGGCCGCCTGGGACGTCACCGTCGGGCGAGCCCCTCCCCGACGCAGCGCCGTCCGGACCGTCCGCGCCGGGTTCGTCATTCGTGCCGGGGCCGGTTCCGGGTCCGTCGTCGGGCAGGCCGCCGGCGGCGCCGCCACCGGGCAGGACCGATCCGCCGCCCGCACCCGGGCCCTCGGCATCGGTGCCCGACCCGCCGGTGCCCGACCCGCCGGTGGTTCCGGACGTCGGCACCGGAGTCGGGGTCGGGGCGGGGGTCGGCGGAGGGGTCGCCCTCGGGGTCGGCTGGGGCGTGGGCTTCGGCGTCGGGGCCGGCGTCGGGGCCGGCGTCGGGTCCGGTGTCGGCGGCACGGTGATCGTCACGGTGCCGCCGTCGGCCGTGTCGCTGAACTTGCGGGTGTCGGACGCCTCGAAGCGGATCTGGTGGACCCCGGCCGACAGGGTCGTCGCGAACGAGTGGCCCACGCCCTTCTTCCAGTCGGTGCCGCCGCCGCTCGTCATGTCATGGGCCGACCCGTCGATCACGACCCGGACCCAGGCCGGCGCCGAACCCTCGCGGTTGCGGTACTCGGCGCTGAAGGTGATCAGCGTCGTCGGCGTACCGGCTCGCGGCGAGACCGCGACGTCGAAGAGTTTCGTCGGGCCCTGCACCGCGCCGACGGGCAGGACGAGACCGAGCAGCAGGACGACGGCGGCCACGGCCGCGCCGATCAGGTGCCGGGCGCCTCGCTGCGCCGTCGGGCGGTGGATGAAGGACACGAAATAAGGCCTCTACTCCGGGGATGAACCCCCGGTGCCGTCCCACCATCGCCCCGAGCGTGAGGGGCCGCAATGGTACGGGTGTCCCAGTGGCGGGCGGCCGAGCGGCGCCTCGTTCGGACTCGGTGCCGGGTCGCACCGGCGTCTCCTGGCTCCGATCGGTCGGCCGTCCATGTGTGGATCGGCTGTCGAGGATGGGGCCGAGTGGTCCTGTCGGCGTCCATCCCTGACCCATTCTGGCCATGGGCCCGCGGCTCCGGTTGGGCCATCCTCGTCAGATGCAGCTGATCCAGCCGTCGCACCTGATGCGCCCGGCTCGCGGCCCGCTCGTCCTCGGCGCGGTCGTCGGTACGGTGCTGCTCGTCGGCGGCATCGGGCTGGCCTGGCTGACGTTCGCCACGCCGCTAGTCCGCGGCCTCACGCCGTCGGTCGTCCGCCCCGCCCCGGACCAGATGGCGATCGGGGCGCTCGTCTGGGCGGTCTCACTCGTCGCGCCGCCCTGCTTCGCGATCGTCGGTGCGCTGCGCCTCGGCCGGGTGGCGGCAATCGTCCTGCACAAGCCGCCCGCGGGCGCGGTCGCCCGGGCGATGGCTTCGTTGCCGGACGACTACGTCGTCGCGCCATCGGTCACCCTCCCGGAGGGCCGTCGGATCCGTAACCTGGTTCTCGGGCCGTTCGGCCTCGCGCTCCTCTCCGAACCGCCCCCGTCGCGGTTCACGCGCCGTCACGGGACCGCCTGGGAAGTCCGCCGCGCGGACGGCCGCTGGGTCCCGCTCGAGAACCCGCTCGAACGGGCAGCGCGGGATGCCGAACGGGTCCGTCGCTGGATTGCAGCCGAGGAGCAGGACTTCGTCGTCAAGGTTCACGCGGCGCTCGTGACCTCCGACCGCGCCCACACGCGGACGCCGACGTGCGCCGTCGTCGTCCCCGAGCAGATCGCGGCCTGGCTCGCGTCGCTGCCGCCACAGCGTTCGCTCCACGAGTCACGACGGGAGGACGTCGCCGACCGGCTCCGCGAGATCGCCTGAGGCGCCTACCCCGCGCGGGTCGTCCGGGTCGTCCGGGTCGCTCGGCGCCTTCGGGGCGCCGTGCGGGCAGCGCGGGCAGCGAGCGCGAGATCCTCTGCCAGCAGGCGACGGCTCGCCTCACGCTCCTCGGAGGAGCGCTGGCGCAGGACGGCCGAGGGGTGGATCGTCGCGAGGAGCCGGGGGCCGCCTGTCGTCGCCGGCTCGATCAGGACGCCGCGACCTTCTGTGATGCGGAACGCCGGCCCGATGAGCGCCTGGGCCGCCGTGGCACCGAGGGCGACGACGACCTTCGGCCGGACGATGACGATCTCGAGATCGAGCCACGGACGACAGGCCCGAATGTGGCCCGCGTTCGGCCGTTCGTGAAGGCGCCGCTTGCCGCTCGGGCGCCAGCGGAAGTGCTTGACGACGTTCGTCACAAAGACCGCCTCGCGGTCGATCCCGGCGGCTTCGAGGGCTTCGTCGAGGACGCGCCCGGCCGGACCTACGAACACATGCCCCTGGCGGTCCTCGTGGTCGCCGGGCTGCTCGCCAACGAGCACCAGCTGGGCGGTTTCGCGGCCTTCGCCGAACACGGTCTGGGTCGCCCGCTCCCACAATTCGCAGGCCTGGCACCCGAACGCCGCGTTCCGTGCGCTGGGCAGGCCCGCGTCCGGCGGCACGACATCCGCGGGATGGGCGGGGGTCGCTTCGGTCATGTCTCGAGCTTGATGGCGCCGCCGGCCGATGGCGACGGTCGGGTGGGCGGGAGCGTTGCGGCGCCGTTGCGCCAGCGTCGTCGTCGTTGCGCAGTGTCGGCGTCGTTGCGCCCGCGCCCCGTTCAGCGGTCGACGGGCAGGATCACGACGTACTGGCCGTCCATGCCGGGATACGGCCCGCTCGGCCGGCGCCATGGGAGGTAGTCCTCTTCGAGCTGCTCCGGCGTGATTCTCGCGTTCGGCCCGCGCGACGGACCCCAGATGCTGCTGATCCGGGGGTACCAGGGATCGCTGACGTAGAGGTGGGTCACGGTGATCTCCTCGGAGCCGGCCGGGTCGCCGGTCGCCTCCCAGCCGTGGAGCACCCACGAGTGCGCGCCGCGCCAGACGAGCAGACCGGCCGGCCGACCGGTGGCCCGGATCGCCCGGACGGCCCGCTCGATCGCCTTGCCCCGCGTCGGTGCGACCCTGACCTCGTACCCCCCGGCGCCCCACTCCTCGAGGCCGGCGGCCCAGCCCTTCGGTTCGGTCGCCCCGGGTCGAGTGTTTGTCAGACGCGCCGCGAGCTTGTCGAGGCGGGCCTGCGTCTCCTTCGAGCGGTCGTCATCCGGACCGATGACGTTGATCATGATCTGCATCGCGGCGCTCACGCATTGGTCCTTCGTGGCCTGGCTGACGAAGTCGCCCTCGGCGTAGAGGTTCATCGCCAGGACCGGCGGGGGCGTCGGTGCCGGCGTCGGCGGCGGGGTCGGTAGCGGGGTCGGCGGCGGGCTGGGGATCGGCGTCTGCCGGGGGGTGGGCCGGGGCGTGGGCACGGGAGTCGCCCGGAGCGTCGGCGTGGGTTCGGCGGACGGGGATCCGGGCAGGCCGATCGCCGCGGCGACCTCCCCGCCCGGGGACCAGACGCCCGTGGCTGACACGGCGCCCACGGCGACGGCGACCGTCGCGATCGCGAGGGTGAGGATGAGGCGCGGTGGGTGGTTCGGGGGTCGGAGTCGCGGCATCGGATCGGCCTGAAGGACGCGCGGCGGCGCCTGGATGGGGCGCGATCATCGCACGGAACGGCAAGCGCTCCACGCGAGCGTCCGGGTCGCGCGAACTGGTAGGGGAGCCAGGACTCGAACCTGGAACCAGCGGGATATAAGCCCGCCGCTCTAACCGATTGAGCTACTCCCCCACAGCGCGATCGTACACCGCAGACTCACGAGGCCCCTCCGGCGCGGGCCGGCCGACCCATCGAGGCCCCGCCCGGCGTCATCCGCTCTCCCGGGAAGCGCAAGCGCGCAGGCCGGCGCTCCGGCGCGCCCGGGTCGCGCGGGAATCAGCCTTGGACGGCTAATTGCCGAGCCCGCGAGTCGGTTCACCCGCCTGGGGCGCGATAGCGCTCCCCCGCAGTTCGTATGACCCGCGAAGGGTCGAGCCGCGGGTTGGTGAGGCGAGTTCAGGACTCGCCGGTTCCCAGGATCCGGCCGGCGAGGGCGCGCAGGCTGAGCGGCTTCGGGCGAAGCTGGGGAACCTCGTTCATCGGCGTCGCCGGGTAGGCGGCCGACTGGCCCGTCGGGCGGGTCCCGCCTGCGGCGTAGGCCCGGGCCGGCAACATAGCCGCGAGCTCCCGCTCCTCGGGCGTCTGGATGGCCTCGATCGGCAGGTCGTCAGGGTCGAGCGGACGTTCGAGCACCTCGACCGGGCGCGGCGGCCGCGCGTAGGCAGGAGCACCGTAGAGCTTGGGGAGCGCGACGTGCTGCTCGTCGATTGCCAACGCGGGACCTCGTGGTGTGGGCGGAATGGAACGGGCCGGACTCCGATCCGGAACGTCCCTGATGATATCGAGCCGAGGGTACCGTGGAATGGTACGAACGGGCTATATCAGCGACGTGGGCATGTCACGGAAGTGGTGCCGATCGGCACATCCCGCGGGGTCCCGCGCCGGGTCCGGCGCACATCCCGCGCCGTTCGGCGCCGGTTCGTCCGGCGCGGCCCTCAGACGAAGAGCGGCTTGAGGATCTGGACGACGACGACGAGGACGAGGTAGCTGACCGGCACCGCCGCGAAGAACCCGAGCGCGGCGCTCCAGCCGGTCCGGACGACCCGCCTGCCGGACCCGGTCGGCTGAGGCACGACCAGCCACGTGACGAGGCTGCCGGTCGCGAGCACGATCACGACGTCGAGGACCACGAACAGCAGCCGGAGGTCGCCGCCGGGAAGGGCGGCGCCCCGTGTGATCGCGACGTCGTAGGCGAGGTACGCCGCACCGAGGACGATCGCGACGAGCAGGCTGGCCATGACCGCCCGGACGACCGGCCGCGGCGCGTTGCGGAACTGGCGCCAGCGGATCTCGGCCCACGATCGCGGTTGCGGTCGAACATCGCCCGTCTCACGCCGCGGCTCCGGCACGACGCCGCTCAAACGAGGTCCTGGCCGAGGATCGCCAGGCGCGGCTTCGGCGGCAGCGTCGCCGGGGTGTGCCCCGCGAGCAGCTCCACGGCCCGGGCGAACCGCTCGAGCTCGTCCTCGGTCGAGAAGAAGCCGACACCGACCCGGATCGCGTCGGCCGACCGAATCAGGCCGGCGATCGCGAAGACACGCGACCCGAGCTCGGCCATGGCGGCCTCGGCCGGCCAGCCGGAGATTCGGAACGCCAGCAGCGTCGCCGTCTGCGTACGCGGCGTCAGGAGCTCGACGCCGTCGATCGCCGCGAGGCGGTCGGCCGTCCATCGCGTCAGGGCCCCGCCGCGTTCGTGGATCCAGGGCAACCCGACGTACATGGAGAGCCAGCCGCAGCTGCGGGCGAAGCCGACGACCGAGGGCTTATGGAACTCGATCGGGCCGGCGTCGCGGCGACCTTGCCCGGGCCCGATCCAGAGCGCCCCGATTCCGTCCGGCCCGAGGAGCCACTTCTCGCCGGCGATCGCGTAGAAGTCGGCGCCCGATTCATCCGCGACCACGCCGATCGCCCCGACCGCCTGGGCGCCGTCGACGGCGACGAGCGCGCCCCGTTCGTGCGCGGTCGCGGCGATCCGCTCCACGGGCAGCCGGGCGCCGGTGGCCGTCACGTGGGGCACGACGACGAGGCGGCTCGACGGCGTGAGCGCGACGGTGACCGCCTCGGCGGTTGCCTCGTCGTCGGCGAGGTCGGGTGGATCCATCTCGTCGACGACGATCCCCGTCCGGTTCGCGACGGCGGCACGGGCCACGGCCGTCGCGGGTTCGGTGCGACCGACCGCGAGCAGCCGGTCGCCGGGCCTCCAGTCGATCGTGTCGATCGCGCGGCGGAGGGCGTCGGATCCGCCGTGGGTCAGGGTGATCGCATCGACGTCGGTGGCGAGGACGGCGGCGACCCCGGCCCGGGCTTCGTCGACGCGCTCCCGACCGGCCTCGACGTCGTCGGGGTGCCCGCGGCCGGTTCGCAGCTCGCGCTCCGCGTACTCGTCCATGGCGGCCGCGGTCTCGGCCGGCAGCGGGCCGACCTCGCCGGTCGCCAGGTAGATCCCCGCCGAGAGGGCGGGAAGCGCCTGCCGCACGGCCGCGACCTTCTCGGCGTCCGGCATGAACGGCGCAACCACCGCCGTATGATACCGGCGATGCCCCCCGATCCCCCCGAATGGGCCACCGACCGGCGCCCCGTCGCGTCCGGCCTCGCCCGGCCGGAGTTCCTCGCCTCGACCGAGTGGCTGGCCGAACAGCTCGGCCGGCCCGAGCTGCGGATCCTCGACGTCCGCTGGCGGCCCGACGGGAGCGGCCGGTCGGCCTTCCAGGCCGGTCACATCCCGGGTGCCGTCCACCTCGACTGGAAGGCGGACCTGATCGATCCGTCCGATGACGGCGACGCGCTCCTCCTGGCCGGCCCGGAGCAGGTCGCAGGTGCGCTGGCGTCGATCGGGGTGAGCGACGGGACGACCGTCGTGATCTATGACGACACGCTCAGCCTCTACGCGGCCCGGACGTGGTGGAGCCTGCGGGCCTATGGCTTCGAGTCCGCCCGAGTCCTCGATGGCGGCTATCCGGCATGGATTGCCGAGAACCGCCCGGTGTCGAACGCCACGCCCGAGCCCGCCCTCGGGCGATTCACCCCGCGAGCCCAACCCCGCATGCGGTTGACGACGCCCGACGTCCGCGCTCTCCTCGGCTCGCCGGACGTGTCGTTCATCGATGCTCGGGCGCCGGCGGAGTACCGCGGCTTCGAGGGGAACTCGAGGCGGCTCGGGCACATCCCGGGGGCGGCCAACGTGCCGGTGGGTTCGATGACCCGGCCGGGCAGCCAGCACTTCCGGTCCGGACCGGAGCTTCGCGACGCGCTGCTCAAGGGCAACGTCTCGCGCGGGCGGCGAATGATCTGCTACGACGGGTCCGGAGTGGCCGCGGCGAAGCTCGCCTTCGTGCTCACGCTCCTCGGGCACGATGACGTCGCGGTCTACGACGGGGGGTGGGTCGAGTGGGGCAACCGCTGGGACCTCCCGGTCCATCGCTGACGGCTGCGGGCTCGGGCGCTCTCCGGCGAGCGCGATCGCGGCCGCTGGCGAGCCGGAACGACGACGCCGGCCCGGCGGCCAGGCGGGGCCGGCACCCGGAATGGCCGGACCGGTCGGTCAGCCCCAGCCGGGATCCGTGCCGCTCGGTCCGCCGGCCGGCCGACCGCCTTCATCGGGAGCGGGGCGTTGCTCGGGGGCCTGGCCGATGCCCGCGGAGGATGCTGCTTCGCCACTCCGATCGAGCCCGGACCACGGATCCACCGCCGTGTGCGGGGCAAGAATCTGCGCTCGATTGTGGTTGAAGGCGATCATCTCGGCCGTCGAGCGAGCCTCTCCGATGCTGTCCGACCAGAACGTCGCATCGGTGACGGGGATGAACTCGCCGGTCAGCTCCGAGAGCGCCACCTGGAGGTCGCGCTCCGGCAGGAGGTGGATGCGACCGGTGATCTTGAACGGCGGAATCGAGATCAGGGCCATCTCGGGCACCTTCGGCGTGCGAAGGTCCGGCCGGGTCTCGATCGACCCCTCGGCGATGGCGAACAGGACCGCATGGAGGTTGACCTGCGCGTACTCGGTCTTTGCCACGAACCCATGGCTGCCGTACTCGTCGGTCACGGCGTCGGAGATCACGAGAAAGGGGTCCTCGGCCAGGTTCAGGATGTCGGTGAGCCGACGCTGCCGCGTCCGGATCGTGCCGCGGATCATGAACGCGTCGGTGTAGAGCGTCAGGCCGACCGGCTGGAGCTCGCCGCCGATGAGCATCGGATCGAACATGGCGGCAAGGATACGACGCGGGCACCCCGGGGGGCAGCCCCTCGGGACTATTTCCTCGCGCCGGCCGTGACCAGGTGCTCCGCGCCGTGCTGGAGGCCCTCGTAGCGCGCCCGAACCGTGTCCAGCGTATCGATCTCGTCGGCCGGCTTGTCGAGGCGAAGCGAGGCGATCCGGGGGAACCGCAGCGAGAAGCCCGACTGGTGGCGGTTGGAGCGGACGATGACGTCGAAGGCGACCTCGATGACGACCGTCGGCTCGACCTGGCGGTAGCGTCCGAACCGGGCGATCGTGTGGGCCTCGAACCAGCGCGTCATCTCGGCGATCTCGGCATCGGTCAGGCCGCTGTAGGCCTTGCCGATCGTGACCAGTCGGTCGTTCTCGGTGTCGCGCACCGCGAACGTGTAGTCCGAGAGGACGCCGTGTCGCTTGCCGTGGCCGACCTCCACGCCGACGACGACGCAATCGATCGTCGCCAACGCCTTCTTCATCTTGAGCCAGCCGAGACCGCGGCGGCCGGGCGAGTAGCCGCTCGTCGGGTCCTTGACCATCAGGCCTTCGTTGCGCCGGGCTCGGGCCGCCGCGAACGCCTCCTCGAGCCCGTCGACCGAATCCACCCGGCTGAGATGCGAGCGGGCGAACCGCCCACCCTCGAGGGCGAGCGGCATCGCCAGCGCATCGAGCCGCCGCCGCCGCTCCTCGAGCGGCTCGCGGAGGAGCGCCTCGGTCCGGTCCTTTCCCCGATCCTCGCCTCGTCCCCCGGCCGCGTCGCCGATGCCCAGCAGATCGAAGGCCACGAAGATCACCGGCACCTCCTCGCGGATCGCCGCCGACGGCGCCTTGCGGCCGAGCCGCGCCTGGAGCGCGATGAACGGCAGGACCGCCCCGTCCCGGAACGCGAGGATCTCGCCATCGACGATCCCGTCCCAGGGCAGTTCGACGGCTGCCTCGACGACCTCCGGGAACTGGCCGCTGACGTCGTGCAGGTCGCGGCTGTAGAGGCGGACCTCGGGACCGCGCTTGTGGAGCTGAGCGCGAATCCCATCGTACTTGTCCTCGACCCAGACCTCGGGCCCGAGGCGGCGCAGGATTTCGGCGGCATCCTCGGCGGGCGAGGCGAGCATGAACTTGATCGGGTGGAAGATCGCCAGGCTCGCCTCAGCGAGGCGGTCCTCGCGAGCGAGCTCGGCGAGGCGCCCGACGTCGCCGGTCAGCATGCCGGCCCACTTGACGTCGTCGAGCGCCCGACCGAACGCCTTGGCGATCGCCGCCTCGACGAGGCCCTCGCGGAGCCCGATCCGGAGCTCGCCCGTCAGGACCTTCACGATGTACTTGACGGTCGGCGGGTCCGAACGGACGAAGAGCTCGCGCAGGATCGCGGCCTTGGCGGCCGGCCCGGACGCCGCCTCGATCGCAGCGTACGCGGCGGCCACCTCGGGGAGTGTCGGCGAGACGGCCGGGTCCGGCGCGTGGCCCGCTCCGGCCAGGACGTCGGCCACGGCGACCCCGAGGTCGGATGAGCGGTCGTACACCTCGCCGAGCGCCGCCTTCGGGACTCTGGCGAGCTCCGTGATCGTCGAGGCGATCGCGGCCCAGCCGAGGCCGGCGGCCCGCTGGTCGGCCTCCGCGAACGGCCGGCCGGTCAGGAACAGGGCGGCGATCGGGAGCTCCTCGGGCGTCAGCTCGCTGAAGTAGGCGGCGATGAGGGTCGTCTTCTCGGACGTCCGCGTCGTGGCGGCGACGCGCTCGGCGAGCTCGCTCCAGCGACGCATGGCCGCGATGGTATACCGTCCCCTCGATGGCCCACCGCAGCTGGTTTCCGGACGTCCTCGAGGGCGACCTGGTCGTCC
>DASTEU010000288.1:0-2219 GCA_035709325.1 Candidatus Limnocylindrales bacterium
GATCCCGATCACGACCTGGCTCGGCCGGAAGCCGGCCATCTCCTCGGCCTCCTGGAGGGCGACCGCGCAGTTGTCGACGACCGCGGCGATGTCGGCGACCGTGCCCGACTGCATGTGGGACAGGCCCTGCCGCTTGCGGCCCACGCCGCGGACGGTGCCGTGGCCGTCGGCGCCGATCTCGAACACGAGCGCCTTCGCGAACTCCGTCCCGATGTCGAGCGCCGTGCAAGCGGCCAGTGCTTCGCCGTCGTCCCGCTGGAGGATCCGACGCCAGAAGGCCATCCGATCAGGCGTTCCGAACGGAATCGAGCGATCCGCGGGCGGTCGCCTCGACCGCGCCGAGCGCCTCCGCCAGGCCGTCCCGGTTCGAACCCTTGCCCTGGGCCATCTCGGGGCGGCCGCCACCGCGGCCGTCGATCCGGTCGACCGCCTCGCGGACGAGGTCGCCGGCCGACAGCCCGCGCGCGACGAGGTCGTCGCTCACCGTGACGAAGATCTGCGGCTCGTCGGCGTCGAGGCCCAGCGCGATGACGCCCGAGCCGAGGATCGAGCGGACCTCCCGGGCGGCGCTCTTGAGGGCGTCGATCGACTCGTACGGCCCGGCGTGGGACACGAGTCGGACGCCCGGCGCCAGCTCCTCGGCGCGTGCGGCGAGCTCGCCGGGCTTCGGCAGCCCCGAGGCGCCTCCGGCCTTGAGCCGGCGCTTCGTCTCTCGCAGCTCGTCCTGGAGCAGACGGATCCGATCGGCGAGGGCGTCGGGCGACTGGGCGCCGGCGACGGCCGCCGCCTCCTCGAGCGCGGCGACCCGGCGGTCGTGCCAGGCGTCGGCCCCGGCGCCGGTCAGCGCCTCGATCCGGCGCATGCCCGAGCCGATGGAGCGCTCGCCGGTGATGACGAAGCCGCCGATCTGGCCGGTCGCCCGACAGTGCGTGCCGCCGCACAGCTCGTGGCTGTAGCCGTCGACCCGGATCGTCCGGACTCGCTCGCCGTACTTCTCGTCGAAGAAGGCGTCGGCGCCGGCGGCGATCGCCTCCTCCATTGTCATGAAGCTCGGGCTGACGGTCCGGTCGTCGCGGATCACGGCCCGGACCTCGGTTTCGATGGCCCGCAGCTCCGCGTCGGTGAGCGCGCGGTCGAACGGGAAGTCGAACCGCAGATAGTCGGGGGTGACGAGTGATCCCGCCTGTCGGGCGCTCTCACCGACGACGTTCCGAAGGGCCCGGTGCAGCAGGTGCGTGCCGGTGTGATTCCGCATCGTGTGGGCCCGCCGCTCGGCGTCGACGACGGCGAGCACGCGGTCGCCGACCTTGAGCCGGCCGTGGAGCACGCCGCGGTGGACGACGAGCCCGCCGACCGGGCGCTGCGTGTCCTCGACGGTGAAGACGACGTCGCCGGCCGCGGTCCGCAGCTCGCCCCGATCGCCGATCTGGCCGCCGCCCTCGGCATAGAACGGCGTCCGGTCGAGGACGATCTCGGCGGCGGCGCCCGGCGCCGTGCGGAGTTCGACGTCGCCGCGGGCCTCGAGCTCGTCGTATTCGATCCCCTCGCGGGTGATCGCGACGTTCCGGCCCTCGGCAGTCGTCGTCTCGTATCCGAGGAACTCCGTCTCGCCGGCCCGGCCGGCCAGCGATGCGTACATCGCCGCCGCCTCGGCCTGCCGGCTCAGGTCGGCCCGCTTCCCGCTCCGGCTGCGCTCCCGCTGCTCGGCGAGCGCCGCGTCGAAACCCGCCCGGTCGACCGCGACGCCGTATTCGGCGGCGAGCTCGACGGTCAGGTCGTACGGGAAGCCGAACGTGTCGTGGAGCCGGAACGCGACGTCGCCGGGCAGGGTCGGCGCACCGGCCGGGACGTCCTCGGGGCGCCGCCCGATCGTCCGCTCCCCGGCGGCGATGCCGGCGAGCGTCTCCTCGAGGAGCTTCGTCCCGGCGTCGAGCGTCCGGGCGAACTGGGTTTCCTCCCGCTCGATCGCGGCGAGGACCTCCGCTCGCCGCTCGACGAGGTGCGGATACGCGCCGGCCATGACGTCGATGACCGTCTTCGCCGCCTCGGCGAGGAACGGCTCGCGCCGGCCGAGCAACCGACCGTGGCGGACGGCCCGGCGGAGGATCCGCCGCAGGACGTAGCCGCGGCCCTCGTTCGAGGGCAGGACGCCGTCGGCGATGAGGAACGTGATCGCCCGCGAATGGTCGGCGATGACCTGGTAGCTGAAGCGCTCCGCC
>DASTEU010000289.1:0-4170 GCA_035709325.1 Candidatus Limnocylindrales bacterium
GGCTGCCGGCCTGATTCGGGGCGGGCGCCTCGGGCCGGTCCGGGCCGTCTACGCCGAGGTGAACTGGGGCCGCATCGAGGTCTGGCATCCGGCGCCGGTGCCGTTCGACGAGGTCGGCGTGCTCGTCGACGTCGGCGTCTACCCGCTCACGCTCATCACGGCGATGCTCGGGCCCGCCCGCGTCGTCCGGGCCTGGGGCTGGGACCTTCTGCCGGACCGGGTGGCGCTCGACGGGACCCCGTTCCGGATCGGCAGCCCGGACCTGATCGTGACGGCCCTCGAGCTCGAGGGCGGCCCGGTCGTGCGGCTGACGACGAGCTTCTACGTGGGGCGGCCGGCAACGCTCCGCGCCTCGATCGAGTTCCACGGCGACGACGCGTCGCTCGCGCTCGGCCACTTCCAGGAATTCGATGCCGCCGTCGAGTTCGGCATCGTCGGTGGGACCTACGAACCCGTCGCGCCGGTGCGGCCACCGTTCCGCGGGACGGCATGGGCGCGCGGCGTGGCCGACCTCGCCGAGGCGATCGTCGAGGGACGGGCCCATCGGGCGAGCGCCGAGCAAGCGGCGCACATCGTCGAGATCCTCGATGCCGCCGCTGTTTCGATGCGAGAGGACGGGCGTTCGGTCCCCGTTCGATCCACGTTCGAGCCGCCGGCCATCATGCCGTGGGCCGAAACGGCGGCCCCGTAGCCGTCGCCGCCGAGGCGGATCAGCGGCGGCCCCTGGCCGCCCAGGCCCGGGCCGCGAGGGGGATCGACCCGTCGGGATCGGTCGGCAGGGTCGCGCGGAGCCGCTCGCGGAGCGCGGTCAGCCGATCGTCGTCGAGCGTGGCGACGTAGCCCGGCGCGGGCCCGGTCCCGCCGAGGAACGGCCCCCAGAAGTCATCGAAGTCGGTGAACCGGGTCGCGATCTCGATCGAACGGCCGACGACCTCCCCCAGCGCGGCACCTTCGAGGAGCGCGGCGAGGGCATCCGGTCGGGCGAGCGGGAAGCGCTCGCCCTGATGGAGCGCGCCGGCGTCGGCATCGAGCGCAATCGCGGCGTCCCAGAACGCCCGAATGAACTGCATCCCGTCGCCGTAGTCCCAGACATATGCCGCGATCGTGCCCCCGGGAGCCGTGACGCGGACCATCTCGCCCAGGGCGGCAGCCGGATCGGCAACGAAGTTCAGGACGAGCCCCGCGACCGCGACATCGAACGAGCCGTCCCCGAACGGCAGGGCCGCGGCGTCGGCCACCGCGAACCGCACGTGCGGATCGGCGGTCCGGGCGGCGGCGAAGCGGACGAAGCCCTCGGCAGGGTCGACGCCGACGATCTCGGCCGGCGCGGCGCTCTCGAGGATCGTCCGCGCCAGGACGCCCGTCCCGCAACCGACGTCCAGCCAGCGGCGGCCCGGAGGGATCCCCAGCCACGGCAGGAACTCGGCCGCGACGTGGCGGCTCCAGCGACCCATGTACTCCTCGTAGGCCGAACCACTGCCCCACGGGTCGAGCGTCATCGCCATCGGATGCAGCCTAGCGCCGAGGAACGGACATCGTGCGGCCGCGGCGCGGGTCAGCCGAGGGAGCGGCCGGCGGCGCCCTTTACGCGGTCGGTCGCCTTCCCCGTCACCCCTTCGACCGCTCGGGCGACGGCTCGTTCCTCGCCCCGCTGGTGGATCTCGTCCGGCGTCCGCTCCTGCGCGATCGCCGCCGCCAGCTCCACTCCGACGAGGAGCATCGCCGCCGTCACGTAGAACCAGAGCATCAGCACGATGACCGCCCCGAGCGACCCGTACGTCGCGCCGTAGTCGGCGACGTTGCCGATGTAGAAGGCGAGAGCGGCTGTCGCGACCAGCCAGCCGAACGTGAACGTGCCCGCTCCCAGGAGGAGCCAGCGCCACGGGACCACGACGCTGGGCCCGTAGCGGTAGAGGACCGCGACGGCTGCCGTCAGGGCGATGAACACCGCCGGCCAGCGGAGGATCTGGATCGCGGTCACCGCGGCCCCGCCCAGGCCGGCCCGGGTCGCGATCTGCTCGATGATCATGGCTCCGCCGACGATCGTGACGAAGGACGCAACGACGCCGACGGCCGCGACGAGCGTCAGGCCGACCGCGACGGCGTATCGGAGCAGGAAGGGCCGCTGTTCCGAGAGGTGGTAGGCGCGGTGCATCCCCTTCACGAGCGCGTTGGTTCCGCCGGTGGCCGCCCAGAGGGCACCGAGCGCACCGATCGAGAGCAGGTCCGGCCGGGCCGACGAGAGGAGCCGCTCGAGCTCGGGCCGGAGTGCGTCGGCGATCGAGGGCGGCAGGTTGTCCGCGAGCCCGTTGACGATCTGCTGGGCGGGGTTCTCGATCTGGAGGTAACCGGCCAGGAAGGCGCCGAACGCGGCGACGAACAGGCCGAACGGGAACACGGCGAAGAGGAAGCGGTAGGCGATCTCGGCCGCGAGGCCCGGCACGTCGTCGGCGCGGACGCGCTCGAAAAAGGCGCGGCCGACGACGAGGATGTCGTCGCGGGCCGAGGGCGCGGCCGGCGCCGCGATCCCGCGGCTCGCACGAGACGAGTCGGAAGACGAGTCCTCGACCTGATCGACTGTCATGGGAGGAAGCGTCGCATCCCGTCGGCATCGCTCACCTCACCCTCGCCCGGGCCCGGCTTGCACCCGCGTCGCACTGGTTTCGAACCGTTCCTCCGGGACCTGGCGCGTGGACGGCGTGACCCGGCCCGGGGGCGAACCGCGTGTATCGTTCGGACGTGTCCGGAACGCTGTCGCCTGCCGCGGTCGAGCTCCTCGCCTCCGCCGCCGTGCGACGGTCGCGACGATCGACCCCGACGGATCGCCCCACCTCAGCCTCGCCTGGGTCGGGCTCGAGGACGGCGAGATCGTGTTCGCCACGCTCGACGACCAGCGCAAGATCAGGAACCTGCGCCGCGACCCGCGGATCGCGTTGACCGTCCAGTCCGATCGGATCAACGACTGGGGCCTCCGCGAGTACCTCTTGGTCGAGGGGACAGCCCGGATCACCGGGGGCGGCGCGCCGGAGCTCCTCCAGCGCCTCGCCCGGACCTACATCGGCCCGGACGCCGTCTTCCCGGCCATGCCCGACCCGCCGCCGGGCTTCGTGACCCACGTCCGTGTCGAGCGCGTCGGGGGTGTCGGTCCCTGGCGTTAGCCTCCCGGGTGCCTGCTCCGCGGCCGCCGGTGCGACACATCCGTCACGCAACGGCGTCGTTGGACGCCGACTCGAGCGAGGTCGGTGCGTCACCATGGTCGACATGACAGTCGAGCCGTCAGGGGAGGTCGCCTCCCCGTCCCCTCCCCCGACACCCGCCGACATCGCCTGGGTCGCGGCGATCGCCGGCGTCAAGGCGACCGTCATCGCACTCGCGGTGGACGCCTTCCTCAACTCCAGCTCGCCCCGATACCACGGCAAGGGCATGCGCCTGCGTGCCGTGGGTTACGCCGGCGGGATGCTGC
The DNA here is from genome assembly GCA_035709325.1 of Candidatus Limnocylindrales bacterium. Classification (GTDB taxonomy): domain Bacteria; phylum Chloroflexota; class Limnocylindria; order Limnocylindrales; family CSP1-4; genus CF-46. The sequence goes on from DASTEU010000289.1 coordinate 3,464, forward strand.
TCGTGCCGCTGGCGTGGCGACTGCGCGGACGACGGGAGCCGTATCCGCGCGAGCTCGACCTCGCCGTCACGCTGCCGCTCCTCGTCGATGCCGGCGGCAACGCCATGGGCATCTACCGGCGGGCCCACGTCGACGACCTCATCCACTTCGCCGACGGGGCCCTCGTCGCCTCCATCGTCGGGGCGCTCGCGACGCCGCGGGTCCGGACGTCCTGGGAGGCCGCCGGCATCGCGACACTTGCCGGGACGGCCGCCGCGGCGATCTGGGAGATCGGCGAGTGGATCGGCCTGAAGCTCGGCGCAAAGGGCATGAACCTCAGTTACGACGACACGATGACCGACGTGATCGAGACCACAGCGGGCGCCCTGCTGGGCGGCGCGGTGACCCTTCTGCGCCATCCATCGCGGCTGCGACGGGTGCCGGGCCGATCCGGCGATCCGGTCGTCGAGCTGCACCATGTCGAGCCCACCCGCTCGACCGCCTGACCCGGTGGCGTCCGAGGCACGTCCGCCGGCGCCGGTGGCCCTCCAGTTCGTCGGTCACGCGACGGTCCTCATCGACTTCCCGGGCGTGCGCGTCCTGACCGACCCCTTCCTGCGCTCGAGGCTGGGACCGCTCGTCCGGCACGGGCCGCCGCCGGCTCCCGAGAGCCTCGGCGCGATCGATGTCGTCGTCATCTCGCACGGCCACCCCGACCACTTCGACCT
>DASTEU010000290.1:0-3814 GCA_035709325.1 Candidatus Limnocylindrales bacterium
GCCGCCCTTCTTGAGGTACTCGAGCGTCTCGAGCGAGACGTACATCCGGAGGTCCGAGGCGCGGTCGTTGAGGACGCGGGCGATCTCCTCGGCCGACACGCCGAGCCGGGCCATCTCGAGACCCATCGAGGCGAGGATGCCCTCCGCCATCGATGCGCCCTGCGAGTCGACGATGTGGATCTCCCGATCGGGCAGCATCTCCTTCGCGATCTCGGCGCTCTTGATCGCGGCCGACAGCTTGTGGGAGACATGGATCGAGACGATCGCGTCGGCGCCGCCGGCGAACACCTCGTCGTAGATCGCCTTGACCTCGCCGGGGCCGGCCGCCGCGGTCTTGGGGAACGGGGCGTTCGGCGCCGTCATCCGGCTCCAGAACTCGTCGGTCGAGAGGTCGACGCCGGCCCGGAACGTCTCCTCGCCGAAGGTCACCAACAGCGGGACGATGCGGATCCCGTCGGCCTCGGCCTTCGCCGGGTCCAGGTCGGAGGCAGAGTCGGTCACGAACGCAACGCCGGCCACAGGATCACCCTCCAGGCATCCGGTTCCCCCAACGCTGGCTCGGATGATACGGGCAGCCCGCCACCCGGGCGGCGTCCCTGCGCATCCGACCGGGCAGCGAGGCCGCGCCGCGGCCGCTAACCTTCCGCCGATGGATCGCTCGATGGGGGCCGTGCTGGGCGGCACGTTCACCCTGCGCTTCTCGACCGGCCTCACCGGAGCGATGCTCGGGGTCTATCTCGCGAAGCTGCCCGAGCATGGTGGGCCCGAGGTGGCGGCGACGACCCTCGCCCTGCTCCATGCGACGTTCTACCTCACCGAGCTTGTCTTCTCGCCGCTCTTCGGGATCCTCTCGGACCGGCTCGGCCACCACCGGGTCATGCTGTTCGGGCCGGTCTTCGGCGCGGTCGCCGTGATCATGACCGGCCTCACGACGAACCTGTTCATCCTCGGCGGGACGCGGCTGCTCGAGGGTGCGTCGACCGCGGCGAGCGTCCCGTCGATCCTGGGCTACATCGCCCTGGCCACGGCCGGCAACGAGCTGCTCCGGGGCAAGGCGGCGGCCCGTTTCGAGGGTGCGACGCTGGCCGGGCTCGGCGTGGGCTTCGCGACCGCGCCGCTCCTGTTCGACGCGTTCGGTCCGGGGGCGTTCTTCCTCAACGCGGTCGTGTACGGCATCTCGTTCCTCATCTACCAGTTCGGCGTCGAGGACCGCGACCGCGAGGAGCGCCTGGCGGCGGCCGCGGACCGCTCGGGACGGATGGACCTCGGCCGGTACGTGGTCCTCCTGCGGACCTCGCACGTCTGGCTCCTCGCACCGACCTGGATCGCGGTGAACGCCTCGATCGGCGTCTGGTTCAGCCAGTCGATCTTCCAGTTCTCGAAGGCGGACCCGCGCTTCCCCGACCAGTTCCTGCTGCGCGGATTCAGCCCTGTCGAAATCTCGCTCGCCGCGGTCGTGATCGGAATCCTCTTCGGGGCCGGCCTGCTCTACTGGGGCGACCGCTTCAAGGCGTTCCGGCGGACGACGATCATCCTCTACGGGATCCTCGGCGGGGCGCTTCTCACGGCAGCCGGCGTCGCGATCAATCACCAGGACGGCCTCGCGATCGTCGTCCCGCTCGTCGCACTGCTCGCGGCCGGGTTCGGGCTGTTCGTGCTCGCCGGGGCCACGCCGGCGGCGCTCGGGCTGCTCGCCGACATCTCCGAGCGGTTCCCGACCGATCGCGGCGCGATCATGGGCCTCTACAGCGTCTTCCTCGCGGTCGGCCAGATCGCCGGCAGCCTGATCGGCGGGCTCGCCGCGGACTGGCGGGGCATCGACGGGCTCCTCGCGGCGACGTTCGGCCTGCTGCTCGTCGCGCTCCTGCCGCTGGCCCAGCTGCGGCGCCACGAACACTACGTCGGCGGGCCGGCGTCGCCGGCGGTGATCGACGAATGAGCGCGATGCCGAACGACCCGGCGGCCCGCCAGCCACGGCCGCCGGTCCTCGTGCCCGCGCCCCTCGCCCGGGGCCGGCGAGGGGCGGTCGTCGCACCCCACCACCTCGCCACCGAAGCCGGCCTGGCGGTGCTCCGGGCCGGCGGCACGGCGGTGGACGCGGCGCTCGCGACGAACGCGGTCCTCGGAGTCGTGATGCCGCAGGGCTGCGGCATCGGCGGCGACGCGTTCTGGCTGATCTGGGACGAGGCGGACGGCCGGCAGCACGCGCTGAACGGCTCGGGCCGCGCGCCGGCGGGCATCGACGTCGAGGCGATCCGGGCCCTCGGCGTCACGGTCATCCCGCCGCGCGGTCCGCTCGCGATCACGGTCCCCGGCGCTGTCCGCTCGTGGTCCGACGCCCACGCCCGTTTCGGACGCCTGCCACGAGCGGCGGTCCTCGGCCCCGCGATCGAGCTGGCGGCCGGCGGCTTCCCCGCCTGGCCCGGGTTCGTCGGCGCGGTCGAGGCGACGCTGTCGCTCGCGATCGGCGCCCTGGGCGCGGGCAGCGGCTTCGAACGCGTCTATCGTCCCCGCGGGCGGCCGTGGCAGGTCGGCGAGATCGTCCGCCTGCCGGCGCTCGCGGCGACGCTCGAGCGGCTCGCCGACGTGGGCTTCGACGACTTCTACGAGGGCGAGATCGCGGAGCGCCAGGCGCGCGGGCTGGCGGCCGCCGGCAGCGTGATCGGGGCGAGCGACCTCGCGGCCCACCGCTCGACCTGGACTGAGCCGATCGCGACCGACTACCGCGGCGTCCGCGTCACGTCTCATCCGCCGAATTCCTCGGGCATCGTGGCCCTCGAGCTCCTCAACATCCTCGCCCGCTTCGAGCCGCCGCCCCTGGCGGCGTTCGGGCCGGCCGGCGCGACCGACGCCGCCTGGATCCATCTCGGAATCGAGGCGGCGAAGCTGGCCCTGGCCGACCGCGACGCGTATGTCTCGGACCCCGACTTCGTCGACGTCCCGCTCGCGCGGCTCCTGTCCGCCGAGCACGCCGCCGCCCTGGCCGGGCGGATCGACCCTCGACGCGCGGCCCCTCCCCCGCCGGCCCGCTCGCCGCGCGGTGGCGGCACGATCTACCTTGCGACCGTCGACGGCGAGGGCAACGCGGTGAGCCTGATCGAGTCGAACTACATGGGTTTCGGCTCGACGGTCGTCGATCCCGACACCGGGATCCACTACCAGAACCGGGGTTCGTATTTCAGCCTCGACCCGGCCCACCCGAACGTCCTCGCCCCGTCGAAGCGGACCCTGCACACCCTCCTGCCGGGCATGCTGTTCCGGGCCGGCGAGCGGCGGCCCTGGATCGTGACCGGGTCGATGGGCGGCGACGCGCAGCCGCAGATCTTCGGCCAGGTCGTCTCGGCCCTCGTCGACGGAGCCCTGGACGTGGCGACCGCGGTCGGCGCCCCCCGCTGGTTCGTCGAGCCGGCCGGCCACTTCGAGCCGCCCGTCGAGGTTCGGGCCGAACCGCGCTTCGCCGAGGGCCTGCTCGAGGAGCTCGAGGCCCGCGGCCACCCGGTCACCCGGACCCAGCCGTTCGACGGCTGGCTCGGCCACGCCCATGCGATCGAGCTCGTCGCGGGCGGGCCGGCGAACCCGGACGGCTCGCTGGCCGCAGCGACCGACCCGCGGAGCGCCGGCCTGCCGGCGGTCCGCTGAACGAGTCTCGCGGGGTCCGACGGGCCGGTCACCCGCGAGGGACGGCGCATCGAGACCGCGTCGTGGCGCCGCGGCGCCCGATGGCTATACTCCCGGCTACCGGTGGCGGGCAGCGCTCACACGACGCCGCCACCGGTCCCTCGGCTCTCGTGCCCAGGAGTTGACCCGTGACCTC
>DASTEU010000291.1:0-2832 GCA_035709325.1 Candidatus Limnocylindrales bacterium
CGCCGCGGTTCTTCACGTCTCGAGGCCGAATCGACGAGCCGCTAGTCTGGCCACATGGCGTCCGGCCCGAACGAGCACCTCACCGCCGAGGCCCTGGCCGCCCGGACGGGCGCCTCGGTCGAGCGCATCGCAGACCTGACCCATCGCGGCGTCCTCACGGCATCCGAAGCGGGCCGCTATGAGCCCGGCGACATCCACCGGATCCGGGCGATCGACGCGTTCGAGGCAGCCGGCGTCCCGCTGGACGCGCTCGTTGCGGCCCAGCAGATCGGGCGGGTCGACTTCGCCTATTACGACGAGCTCCATCAGCCGCCCGGCACACCGTCGACCCGAACCTACAACGAATTCCGGGCTGCCCTCGGCGCCGCCGGCGACACGCTTCCCGCCCTCTTCGCCGCCTTCGGCCTGGCCGAGCCTGACGGCGCCTCGCACCTCGACCTGGAGGACGAATTGCTCCTCGCCGACCTCGTGGCGTCGATCGCGGCGACCGGGCAACCGGATCTCGCCATCCGCGTCGTGCGGCTCTACGGCGAGGCGACCCGGATGGCCTCGGAGGGTGCCCTCGAGGTCTATGCGGAGGCCGCCGGGCGGTTCGGCGCCGAGCTGGCGGGCCTCCCACGGGCGGCCGAGTACGAGCGGCTGTTCGTGCCCTGGTCGAGGATCGCCCGATCGGCACCGGGATTGGCGAGCTGGCTGACCGCGCGGCACATCAGCCACGCGATCGACGCGTACAGCGTCGACGCTACCGAGGCGATCCTCGAGGAGCAGGGCCTGGTCCCGGAGCGGACTGCGACCGAGCCAGGCGTGGCCTTCGTCGACCTGACCGGATTCACCCGCCTCTCGGTGGAGCGCGGCGACGAGGCGGCTGCCGGGATCGCTCTGCGCCTCGGCGAGCTGGCCCGGGCCGCCGCCCAGCGCCACGACGGCCGTCTTGTGAAGCTGCTCGGCGACGGCGTCCTGCTCCGCCTCCCGGATGCTCATCGTGCCGTGAAGGCCGTTCTCGATCTGCTGGACTCGTTGGCCGATGCCGGGCTGCCGGCCGGCCACGCCGGGATTCACGCCGGCCCCTTGATCGAACGCGAGGGCGACGTGTTCGGGCGATCGGTCAACCTCGCCGCACGCGTCTCGGACGCCGCTCCTTCCGGCGAGGTCTACGTCACGTCGGAGGTCGCGGGGCGACTCGGGGCGGGGCGGTGGACGGTCGAGGCCGTTGGCCCGGCCGAGCTTCAGGGGGTCGGGCAAGTCGAGCTGTATCGGGTGCTGCGCTCCACCAGCTGAGCAGGTTCCCGGCGATGACTGCCGAAATCCTCGACGGACCAAGGGCTCGACCCTGCGCTACGCTCCTCGGATCGTGCGCCGGCTGCTCTACGCGTTCCTCATCGTCGCCGTCACGTTCCTCGTGCTACTCGCCGCAGCCGGCGTCCGGGCGGCGCCGGGCGTCCTCATCAAGCCGCTCGAGGCCGAGTTTGGATGGGATCGGGCGAGCATCTCGCTGGCGATCGCGGTCAGCATCCTCGCGTTCGGGCTGGGAGCGCCGCTGTCGGGCGGGCTCATCGATCGGTTCGGTCCCAAGAAGGTCATGCTCGGCGGCCTCGTCCTGATCGTCGGCGGCCTCGTGCCGCTCGCGCTCATGACCCACCTCTGGCAGCTCCACCTCTTCTGGGGGATCGTGACCGGTGTCGGGACCGGCGCCGTCACGAACGTCCTCGGTGCCACCGTCGCCTTGCGCTGGTTCCGGACGCACCGGGGCGTCGTCCTCGGCGCGTCCGCGGCCGCGTCCTCGGCCGGCAGCTGATCTTCATCCCGTCGCTCCAGGCGGTCGTCCTCGATGCGGGCTGGCGGGTCGCTGTCGGCGGCATGGCGGCGATCCTCGGGCTGACGCTGCTGCCGGTCCTCCTGCTCATGCGCGATCCGGCCCTCGGACGTGGGGCAGCCGGCCTACGGTGCGACCGGCGACGCCGCGACCGAGGCAGCCGACCAGGCCGAGGCGATCCGATCCACGCCGCTCCGGAAGGCCGCCCGAACCCGCGACTTCTGGCTGCTCGCCGGCAGCTTCTTCATCTGCGGCTACACATCGAACGGGTTGATCGGGACGCACCTGATCCCGCATGCGGTCGAGCACGGCTTCACGGAGATGACGGCCGCCAGCGCGGTCGCTCTCATGGGCACGATGAACATCATCGGGACGATGGCGTCGGGCTGGCTGACCGATCGCTACGACAACCGCCGGCTGCTCGCCATGTATTACGGCTTCCGGGCCCTCTCGATCGCGGCCCTGCCGTTCATCCTCGAGATCCCGATGCTCCTTCTCTTCGCGATCGTCTACGGGCTCGACTGGATCGCGACAGTCCCGCCGACCGCGAACCTCACGGCCCGGATCTTCGGGCGCGGCTCGCTGGGCACGATCTACGGCTGGATCTTCTGCAGCCACATGGTCGGGGCGGCGATTGCGGCGTTCCTCGGTGGGCTCTTCCGGGACGTCTACGGCGACTACCACGCGATCTTCATCTCGGCCGCGCTGATCGGGTTCGTCGCCGTCCTCATGGCGAGCCGGATCTCGGTCGGCGGTCTCACCCGACCGGCCGAAGTCTTGGCCGCGACGCCCGCGACCTTGCCGAAGCCCCCTGGAGGGCCGGGCGGCCGTCACGCCCCGGGTCGGTTGGCCGAGCGGCTACTCGTCGCGGACGAGGCCCTGGCGGATCGCGTACCGGGTCAACGCGTTCGTTCCGTGGATCCCGAGCTTTCCCGAGAGGTTGGCGATGTGGCGGCGCACCGTGTGGACGCTGATCGCGAGCGTCCGCCCGATCTCCGCGGGCGGATAGCCGGACGCCA
>DASTEU010000292.1:0-7052 GCA_035709325.1 Candidatus Limnocylindrales bacterium
GGCCGCGATCCACGGCCGGCCCGACGTCCCGAGGACGCGGACCGTGATCGTGTGGCTGCGGTCGGAGGTGAAGATCGTCTGCAGGACGCGGCGCGCCCGGAACGACGACGAGTAGGTGTCGACGGTGATGATCAGCGTGCCGTCGAGGTAGACGTACGCCTTGCCTCGAGTCGGGCCGGTCGGCCCCACCCAGGCGACGCTGGGCCCGTTGAAGGAGAAGGTCACCTGGGATCCCTTCACCTTCGAGGCGCGCGCCACTCCGCCGAGGTACTCGACGTGACTGGCGTTCACCCAGCTGCCGCCGTACCCGGTTCCGGCTCCGGTCTCCTGGGTCGCCCGGGTCGTGATCGGCTGACTGGTGGCCCACGCCGACGCGCGGCCCGCCTTGTCGATCGCCCGGGCCCGGAAGCGGTACTCGCGGCCCGGCGTCGTGGGCAACGTGGCCTTTGCGGTCGTCGCCGACAGCGGTGCGACGTCGGCCCACGATCCGCCGTCGATCGAGCGCTGGACCTGGTACCGCAAGAGCGTCGACTTGTCGCCCGTGACGCCCCAGGTCGTGAGCACCGGAACCGTGCCGGCCTTGAACGAGGATGCCGCGTGCAGGCGCGCGACCGGCTCGGTCGTTCCGACGGTCGCCGTGCCCGAGACCGGAGCCGGCGTCGGGGTCGGCTGGGGGGTCGGTGTCGGGCTCGCCCTGGGCGTGGCGGTCGGCGCCGGCGTCGGGGCCGGCGTCGGGCTGCCGCTGGTGCTCGGCCCGTAGATCCAGTCGGTGAAGCCGAAGTTCTTCCCGAACCGAACCGGCGGGGCCAGCCTGTAGCTCGTCCCGTAGCGGGCGTCGATCAACCAGGTCTGCCACTCGTCGTCGCCGGTGGGCGGCCACTTGGCCCGGTCGTACAGGAACCGGACGGCCCGCAGGATCGCCTTGTTCTGCCAGTTGAAGCTGTCGTAGCCGGCAGCACGCAGGAGCTCGGCCTGGAGCAGCGCGCCCTGGAGGCTCTCCCAGGCGTAGCCCGTTTCGGGCGGCGGCCAGCGGAACGACCCGCCCCGTCGCATGTCGTCGGGAATCGCGCCGCCGATGTCGACGCCGCTCTTCGTGCACGCCGGGTTGATGCCGACGGGTTTCGTTGGATCGCAGTGCCACGACAGATCGTCGCCGAACTTGAAGCCGGCGTACGAGCTGCGTGCCCCGACCCAGCCCTGAAAGACCTGGGCGGCCCGGGCGAGTTGCGTGGTGTCGCCGAGATAGGCCGCGACCGCGACGCGGGCCGCGCCGGCATGGGTGCCCCAGTTGTTCGGCCGCCGCTCATGGGTCGAGATGAGCGTCTGCTCGTCGAGGACTTTCGTGAGCAGCGATCGGAGCCACGGTCGGAATCGATCGGTGTCGAACGCGGCATCAGCGGTGCGCAGCGAGACGAGGTCCGCGGCGATGACGATGCTCGGCAGGTTCCGGCCGAGGGCGAGGGTCCGGCCGCCGCTCTCGGTGCCGACCGCCGCCTTCAGGGCGGCGACGACCGCGGAGCGATAGCTGGCGGTTCCCGTCCGGGCGTAGACGAGTGCCTTGGCGAGGACGGTGATGTCTGAATTCTCGTCCTGGTCGGACAGGGTGAGGGTTCCGACGGACTGGTCGGCGACGGCCTTCAGGCCGTTCCAGGCGGCCCCGGACGTCGGCTTGGTCCGAAGCGTCTCGACGGAGACGAGCACCGGCCGCGTGGCGGCTTCGGCGCGATCGAGGCTTGGCGTGACGAAGAGCCCCGAGAGGATCAGCGCCGCAGCCAGGACGAGCTGGACGGCGATGATCGCGTTGCTGTGACGGTTCGTACGTGGTGGACCGAGGAGGGATCCCCCGGCCGCTGGATGGGACGCCCGCTGGGCGCCGTCGTGCGGATTCCCCGACATCCTGCTCCCTTCTACCAGATCGACCGCGCTGGGGCGCGGCGAACGACGTTCTGCGCCGGGCCCGCGTCGGGACCGGCGTTGGACGGTGAGACGGACGCTGCGCTGACCTGGGCGCCTGGGGGGTGGTCCGTCTGGTGCCAGTCTGCACCGTCCGTCAAATCCGTGGCGCCGCCGGCCGGTCACCGCCGCAGGATGGCGCGGTGACCGGCCGGGCGATCCCGCGGAACGTCCCATCAACCGGGACGGCGCGGCTCCCGATCCGGGCTGCGGGCCATCCTCGCCCCGTGCACGACGCCCTCGACCCGCCCGCGCTCGAGCTTCGCGACCGGGCCCGGCGCTACGTCCGGGAGGTGCTCCGGCCGCTCGAGGACGAGTTCGAACGCGCGGCCGGCCGGCTGTCCCGCAAGCAGGGTCGGGACCTCCGACAGGCCGCGATCGAAGCCCGACTCCACGGCGGCTCGCTGCCGCGCGAGCTCGGCGGCCAGGGCTGGACGGTCACCGAGCAGGTCATCGTCCACGAACAGCTCGGCCAGGTGACCGGCGGCCTCTGGTCGTACATCCCCGGCGCCTACAACGCGCTCGTCCACGCGACGCCCGAGCAGCGGGCGCGCTACCTTGAGCCGTCCCTCCGCGGCGAACGCTCGGGGAGCTACGCGGTCACCGAGGAGGCCGCCGGATCCGACGCCCGCAACCTCGCGGCCACGGCGGTCCGGGACGCGGCGACCGGCGAGTACGTCCTCAACGGCGAGAAGTGGTTCGTCACCGGACCCGACGACACGGACTTCATGATCTTCCACTGCGTCGTCGTGGAGGGCGCCAGCCGCCTGCCGACACTCTTCCTCGTCGACTACGACGCGCCGGGCCTCCGCCTCAAGCACGACCCCGACTACACCCACACGTTCGCCGATCGCCACCCGCAGTTCGTCCTCGAGGACGTCCGCGTGCCCGCGTCGGCGATCCTGGGCGGGATCGGCCGGGCCGACGAGCTGACCAACGAGTGGTTCGTCGAGGAGCGGATCCACATCGGCGCCCGTTGCACGGGGGCGATGGAGCGGCTGCTCGAGGAGGCGGTGGAGTGGGCCACCGGACGGGTCCAGTTCGGCCGGCGCATCTACGACTTCCAGGGCGTCTCGTTCCCCCTCGCCGATTCGGCGGCCGACGCCTCGGCCGCCCGCCTGCTCACCCGCGAGGCGGCGGCCCTCGCCGACGCGCGCACCGACCGCAAGATCGTCCACGCCAAGGCGTCGATCGCCAAGCTGTTCGCCTCCGAGGCCGCGTTCCGCTGTGCCGATCGAGTCGTCCAGGTCTTCGGCGGGCGGGGCTACATGCGGGAGTACGCCGCCGAACGCTACTTCCGCGAGCTGCGGGTCGACCGGATCTGGGAGGGCACCTCCGAGATCCAGCGGCTGATCATCGCCCGTGCCCTCGAGAAGCGCGGCGTCGCGAACGTCGTCGGGTGAGCGCCGGGCCAGGCTCGCCGGCCGCCGCCACCGAGCCGGCCCGCGCGCCCGCGATCGACCTGCGACCCCTCTTCGCGCCGCGCTCCGTGGCGGTCGTCGGAGCGTCGGCTCGCGGCGGGATCGCGGCGACGGTCGCGAACAACCTGCGAGTCATGGGCAGCCCGACCCGCTGCCACTTCGTCAACCCCCGCTACGAGGAGCTCCACGGCCAGCCGTGCTACCCGTCGCTCGACGCCCTCCCCGAGCGCCCCGACACGGTCCTCGTCGCGGTCAATCCGCTCCGGGCGACGGCGGTCGTGGAAGACGCCGCCAGGGCCGGCGTGCGGAGCCTGATCATCCCCGGCGGCGGCGTCGTCGAAGGGGGTGAGGCGGCAGCCGCGATGCAGCGCGAGGTCCGCGAGATCGCGATCCGCCACGGGATCGCCCTGCTCGGACCCAACTGCATGGGCCTCGTCGATCTCACGACGAACGCGGCAACGTACATCGGCGACGTCAACCCGTGGCTGCCGCGCGGCGGCGTTGCCGGCATCGCCCAGTCGGGTTCGGTCACCGACGCCTTCATCCACTCGGGCTCTCGGATCGGCTTCTCGCGGATCATCGGCTGCGGCAGCGAAGTCGTCCTGGACGCGTGCGACTTCCTCGCCTACTGCCTCGACGACCCCGAGACCGAGGTCGTCATCCTCTTCCTCGAGGGCTTCAAGCGGCCCGAACGGTTCCTCGCGCTCGCCGACCGGGCGCTCGAGCTCAGCAAGCCGATCGCGGTCCTGAAGGTCGGCCGGAGCGCCCAGGCCCAGGCGGCCGCGATCGCCCACTCGGGCTCGCTCGCCGGGGAGGACCGGACGACCGACGCGGCGCTGCGGGCGGCGGGCGTCATCCGCTGCGGCGACCTCGACGAGCTCCTCGAGACGGCCGAGCTGGTCGCCGGCTGCCGGCGTCTGGGCCGGCGGGTCGGCCGGGGCCGGGCCGGCGTCGTCACCGTCTCGACGGGCGAGGCGTCGCTCATCGCCGACCTCGCCCCGCGGACCGGCGTCGACCTGCCGCCGGTGCCGGACGCGGCCCGCTCCCGGCTCCTCGAGGCCCTGCCGACGCTCGGCTACATCGGCAACCCGCTCGACCCCTGGGGCGCGTCAGATGCGCCGACCGCCTACCGCGCCGCGTTCGAGGCGTTCGCCGCGTCGGGCGCCTACGACGTGCTCGTGGTCGTCCACGACTTCCCGTACCGCTCCCTCCCCTCGGAGGTCGAGACGGCCCGCGAGGTGACCGCCGAGCTGCTGCGGGCGACGGCCGACCGGCCGGCCATCCTGCCGGTCTACGTGTCGCTGACGTCCGGCGAGCCGCCGCCCGAGACGAAGCGCCAGCTCGACGAAGCGGGCGGCGTGCCGCTGCTGCGCGGGACCGTCGAGGCCTTCCGGGCGATCGCGCACCTGGCGGCCTGGGAGGCGCACCAGGATCGGCGCGTCGCCGACGGGCCGGTCCGCGCCGGCTGGCCGGCCCTCGCCCGCGACCGGACGCCGTGGGGCCACGAGCGGACCGTGCCCGCGCCAGACGCCCCGGTCGCGGCCGTCGCCCTCGCCGAACGTGACAGCCTCGCGCTCTTGGCGGCGGCCGGGTTGCCGGTCGTGGAGGCGCTGCCCGCGCCGGACGCCTCGGCCGCGGTCGCAGCCGCGAGGGACGTGGCCCGCCCGGTCGCCCTCAAGCTCGACGCCGACGGCCTGGCCCACAAGACCGAGGTCGGCGGGTTGCGTCTGGGCCTCGTGGGCGACGACGCGGTCCGCGGGGCCGCCGAGGAGCTGCTCGCGCTCGGGCGCCGGCTCGAGGCCGAGGGCCGGGTCACGCTTCGCGGCCTGCTCGTCGAGCCGATGGCCGGACCCGGCGTGGAGCTCATCGCGGGCCTCGAGCGCGACCCGCAGTTCGGCCCGATCGTCGTCGTCGGGCTGGGCGGGGTTCTCGCCGAGGTGCTCGACGACATCAGCCTGCGCCTCGCTCCGGTGACCCACGACGTGGCGCACGGAATGCTGGCCGAGCTCCACGGCGCCGCGATCCTCGACGGCGTCCGCGGCCGGCCGGCCGCCGACCGCGGGGCGGTCGCCGCGATCCTCGTCGCGCTCGGGACGCTCGCGGCGACGCGCCCGGAGATCCGCGAGATCGACCTCAATCCGGTCGTGGCCGGGCCGGCCGGCGCGGTTGCCGTCGACGCCCTCGTCGTCGTTGATCGGCTGCCGTGACCGCGCCCGGGGAGGCCGGCACCGGCGGGCTCGTCCTGCGAGAGCGGACGACGTGGGGGGTTCGCCTCGTCCTCAACCGGCCCGCCAAACTCAACGCGATCAGCCGCGACCTGCGCGAGGCGCTCGTCGCGGCGCTCCACGAGGCCGAGGCCGACGAGCGCGTGCGGGTCGTCGCGATCGCGGGAGCCGGCCGGGCGTTCTGCTCCGGATACGACCTCGCCGAGGGCCAGCCGGCCGACGCGTGGGGCTGGCGGGAGCTGCTCGCCGAGGACGTTGCCGCGACGATGGCGATCTGGCGCTGTCCGAAGCCGGTCATCGCCCAGGTCCACGGCTACGCCCTCGCCGGCGGCCTCGAGCTTGCGATGGCCTGCGACCTGATCGTGGCCGCCGCGGATGCCCGCCTCGGCGAACCGGAGATCCGGTTCGGTTCGGCGCCGGTCACCCTGCTGATGCCGTTCCTCGTCGGCCAGAAGAAGACCCGCGAGCTCCTCATGACCGGCGACCTGATCGACGGCGTCGAGGCGCAGCGGATCGGGCTCGTCAACCGGGTCGTGGCAGCCGACCGGCTCGCCGCCGAGGTCGACGCACTCGCCGACCGCCTCGCCCGCGTCCCGCCCGACGTCATGGCCCCGACGAAGTTGATGCTGAACCGGGCGATGGAGGCGGCCGGATTCGCGGCCGCCGTCGAGATGGGTCTCGACGTCCAGTCGTTCATCAACATGTCCGAGACGTCGCGGGCGTTCGAGGAGGTCGTCCGGCGCGACGGCCTCAAGGCGGCCCTGGCCTGGCGCGACGCGCGTTACGACGAGCGGCTCGCCGCCGACGAGCCCGATCCGGGGACCTGAACCGTAGGGCCGCTTCCCGCCTTGGGCCCCATCGGTCGCCCTGACCCGTCCCGGACCGGGGCCCAACGGCCGCCACCGCACCAGTCCGGCCGGGACGAAGGTACCGTCGGAACTGGTCCCCTGGTCCGGTATCGCCCTAGTCCATCGGCAGCTTTGATGGCGTCCTGAACGGCGTCACCCGCTCGGGCATCGCGAATCCCTTCGCCCGTACAGACGCCCGGTCCAGCGCGGATCTGGGTGCCCGGCAGAACCCTGCCGTCGCCCGCAAGACGAAGGGAACTGCCCAGTGGAACAGCCCATCAACGACCAGCAGGTCGATCGCCGCCGCCGTCGGCGCGGGATCGTCGCCCTCCTCGTCGCGCTGTCGGCGCTGACGTTCGGGGCCAGCTCGGTCTCGCTCGCGCTCTTCACCGACAGCGACAGCTCGACGTGGTCGTTCACGACCGGCACGATCGACATCGAGTCGAACCCGGCCGTGGTCACCGCCGTCAGCGCGATGATGCCGGGCGACTCGGCGACCGACAGCCTCACGATCTCGAACGCCGGAACGGCCGACCTTCGCTACGCGATGACGACCGCGGCGACGAACGCCCTCGGTGACGAGCTCGATCTCGAGGTTCACGAGG
>DASTEU010000293.1:0-3419 GCA_035709325.1 Candidatus Limnocylindrales bacterium
CTCGCGCTGGCGCTCTACGAGATCCTCCGGGGCGGCGGCTTCACGACCGGCGGCTTCAACTTCGACGCGAAGCTGCGCCGCCAGAGCATGGACCGGCTCGACCTCTTCCACGGCCACATCGGCGGGATCGACACGATCGCCCGGGCCCTGCTCGTCGCCGCCGACCTGATCGAGCGGGAGACGCTCGAACGGCTCCGCGAAGAGCGTTACGCGGGCTGGGCCGGCGGGCTCGGCGGGGAGATCCTCGAGGGCGGGATGAGACTCGCGGCGCTGGCCGACCGTGTCGAATCCGACGGCATCGAGCCGCGCCCGACGTCCGGCCGCCAGGAGCTCCTCGAGAACCTCGTCAACCAGCGGATCTGGTCGGCCGATCGGGCCGGCGTCGCGAGCGGCTCCGGGCGCTGACGCCCGTGGGCGGCCTCGTCCTCGGCATCGACGTGTCGACGACCGCCACGAAGGCGATCCTCGTCGACGAGGCGGGGGCGGTTCGCGGGATCGGCGTGTCGGAGTACGACTACGCGGTGCCCAGGCCGCTCTGGAGCGAGCAGGACCCGACGCTCTGGTGGGACGGTACGCAGGCCGCGACCCGCTCGGTCCTCGCGACGGTCGGCGCGGCCGGTGACGAGGTCGTCGCGATCGGGCTGACCGGCCAGATGCACGGCGCGGTGCTCCTCGACGACGCGGGCATTCCGCTCCGCCCGGCGATCCTCTGGAACGATCAGCGAACCGGACCCGAGTGCGACGTCATCCGCGCGACCATCGGGGCCGAGCGGCTCGTCGCGATCACCGGCAACGACGCTCTCACCGGCTTCACCGCGCCGAAGCTCGTCTGGGTTCGCGACCACGAGCCCGCCACGTGGCGGGAGGTGGCCCACGTCCTGCTGCCGAAGGACTTCGTCCGCCACCGGCTGACCGGGATCTACGCCCTCGACAAGGCCGACGGGGCGGGCACGATCCTCTTCGACCTCGCGGCGCGCGACTGGTCGCCCGAGATCCTCGCCGCGCTCGAGATCGACCCGGCGTGGCTGCCTCCGACGTTCGAGGGACCGGCCGTCACCGGCACGGTGACGCCGGCGGCGGCCGAGGCGACCGGGCTGCGGGCCGGCACACCCGTCGTCGCCGGCGGCGGCGACCAGGCGGCGAACGCGGTCGGGGTCGGGGCCGTGGGCCCGGGCGTCGTCGCCCTGTCCCTCGGCACGTCCGGGGTCGTCTTCGCCGCGACCGACCGACCGCTCTTCGAGCCGCGCGGCATCGTCCACGCGTTCTGCCACGCCGTGCCCGGGCGGTGGCACATGATGTCGGTCATGTTGTCGGCGGCCGGAAGCCTGCGCTGGTTCCGCGACGCGCTGGCGCCGGGCACGCCGTTCGACGAGCTGGTCGAGCCGGCCGCCGGGGTGCCGGCGGGCAGCGAGGGGCTGTGGTTCCTGCCCTACCTCACCGGCGAGCGCAGTCCGTATCCGGACCCCTACGCGCGGGGCGCGTTCGTCGGCCTGACCGTTGCCCACGACCGGCGGCACCTGACCCGGGCGGTGCTCGAGGGCGTCGCGTTCGGGCTCCGCGACGGGCTCGACCTCATGGCCTCGGCGGGGCTCGATCGGCCGCGCCAGCTCCGCGCCTCGGGTGGCGGGACCGCGAGCCCGCTCTGGCGCCAGATCCTCGCCGACGTCCTGGACGCGGAGATCGCGACCGTCAACACGTCCGAAGGCGCGGCCTACGGGGCTGCCCTGCTCGCCGCCGTCGGGGCCGGCTGGTTCCCGACCGTCGAGTCGGCAACAGGGGCCGCAGTCACGGCGACGCCGGTCGCGGCGCCCGGACCCGCCGTCGCGGCGTATGCCGAGGCCCACTCCGTGTATCGGAACCTCTACCCGGCCCTCGCGCCGACCTTTCCGCGGGCGTAGTGGTAGCCCGCGTCGCCCGGCGCGCTTGCCGGGTCGACCACGCGTCCGCGTTGTCGGACCGACCACAAGTGACGAAGGGACGGGACGGCCGCGCCTCGTCCGCCCCGTCGAGGCACCGATGTTGTCGTGGGATCCACGTCCGACGCGTCAAGCCGCGCGCTCGGACCCTCCGACCGGCGCTTGTTGTCGCCCGGGCAACAGGGCCGGCGCCGGGGCGCCGGCACGAGCGGCGCCAGCCCGGCGAGGCCTCAGCTGTGGAGCTTCGCCAGCTCCGCTTCGGTGACCTGGCCCGGCGGCTTGCCGAGGATGATCATCCCGAGGATCTCGTCGATCGTGACGTCTTTCTTGCGGACCGTGCCGACGATCCGGCCGTGGTACATCACGCTGATCCGGTCCGCGAGGTCGAAGACGTCGTGGATGTCGTGGCTGACGAGGAAGATCCCGATCCCCTCGCTCTTGAGCTGGCGAATCAGGCTGCGGACCTGGGCCGTCTCGGCCGGGCCGAGGGCCGCGGTCGGCTCGTCCATGATGAGGATCCGGGCGTTGAAGTGGACCGCCCGCGCGATCGCGACGGCCTGCCGCTGGCCGCCGGAGAGCCGGAGGACCGGCCGCTTGAACGCCTTGAAGTTCGGGTTGAGGCGGCCCATCACCTTGCGGGTCTGGTCCTCCATCGCCGAGTCGTCGAGCGTCCCGAGGCGGGTCCGCAGCTCGCGGCCGAGGAACAGGTTGGCCGGCGCGTCGAGGTTGTCGGCGAGGGCGAGGGTCTGGTAGATCGTCTCGATGCCGAGCTTCTGGGCCTCGCGCGGATTGGCGATCGCGACCGGCTTCCCCTCGATGAGGATCTGGCCGGTGTCGGGCCGATGGGCGCCCGAGAGCACCCGCATCAGCGTGCTCTTGCCGGCGCCGTTGCCACCGACCAGACCGATGACCTCGCCGGCATGGAGGTCGACGCTGACATCGTCGACCGCCCGGACGCCACCGAAGGCGACGTGGATGTTGCGCATCTCGACGAGCGGGACCCGGCCCGGGCTGGGCTGGGCGGGCCCGGTCGCCGCCGTTCCGGCTTCGGTCGTCATCGGTCGGACCTCACGTTGCCCGCCGCCGGTTCCATGCGTCGAACGCGACGGCAATGATGAGGACGACGCCGGCGGCCATGTCCTGGTACGGCGACGAGAGGCCGCTGAAGTTCAGGCCGTATGCCAACGTCTGCATCACGAGCGCCCCGAGGATCGCGCCCGGGATCGTGCCGATCCCGCCGGCGAACGTCGTCCCGCCGATCACGGCGGCGGCGATGACGTACAGCTCGTAGCTCCGGCCGACGTCGAGCGTCGCGCCGTTGAGGCGGGCGGATGCGATCGCGGCGGCGATGGCGCAGAGGACGCCCATGACGATGAACGTCTTCATGATCGTCCAGCGGGTGTTGATACCGGCCAGCTCGGCCGCCTCGGGGTTGCCGCCGTAGGCGAAGACCGACCGGCCGAACTTGAGGCGGGTCGCGATGAAGTGCATGACGATCGCGAC
>DASTEU010000294.1:0-10447 GCA_035709325.1 Candidatus Limnocylindrales bacterium
GCGCCGATCGTCGGGCTCTGGATGCTGGCCGGGATCGTCCTCTACTTCGTCCTTCGCACCCGGAATCCCGAGGCGCTCGAGCGGATGGGCGATGTCTACGGCGGCGAGGCGCCGGCCCCGTCCGACACGCTCGACTGACGCAACCGCCGACGCTGATGGGCCGGCCCGGGAGCCGGCGCATCGGTTGGGTGGACTACTCGAAGATCCCCAGCGGGCAATAGGCGGTGACGATGAAGTTCGGTACGTCCACGATCTCGCTGATCCGCAGGTCGATTGCCACGCTGCAGAGCAGGTAGGCCTGCTCCGGCGTCAGCCCGTGCTCGCGCCCGAGCCAGTCGATCATCCGCCGCACCGCGTCGCGGGCGGCGATCATCAGGTCCGGTCCGATGCCGTCGGTGGCGTATCGCGTGCCGTTGCGCAGCGCGGCGTGCGGATCGGGCGCGGCCAGGAAGGCCGGCGCGTCGAGGTGGAGGTCCTTGCGCACGGTGAGGCGCAGGCGCGCCCGCATCGGCGTTTCGAGGGCGGTCCCCGACACCTCGCCGTCGCCCTGCGTCGCATGCCCGTCGCCCGCGGACAGGTTGGCTCCCGGCTGGAAGACCGGCAGGAAGAGCGTCGAACCGGCGACCAGGTGGCGTGTATCCATGTTCCCGCCATGGACGTCGGGCGGGATCGTGGAGAGCGGTCCGGCCGTGGGCGCCACTCCGATCACGCCGCAGAACGGCGCGACCGGAATCCGTATGCCGGGCCAGAACTCCACCCGGTCGGCACCGGCGGTGAGCCGCGTCACCTTATAGACCGGATCGGGGAAGTCGTCGGCGAGGAGCCCGAACCCCGGGATGGAGGCGGTCCAGCCCCAGTTCGCGGGCTCGAACTCGAGCAGATCGATCTCGAGCGTATCGCCCGGTTCGGCGCCTTCCACCGCCACTGGCCCGGTGACCTGGTCGACGCGATCGAAGTCCAGCCTGGCGAGGGTCTCGATGGTCGATTCGGCGGTCAGCTGCCCGAAGGAGGCGTCGAGGCAGTCGAGCTCGACGACCTCGCCCGAGCCGATGCTCGCCACGGCCGGGATGGCCGGGTCCCACGCGAGGTGGTTCTGGTCGCGCGAAACGTGGATGCTCGCCTCGGGAAGACGCACCCGGTCATTGTAGGGGGCCCCATCGCCGCAAGCCAGCCCGCCGACGGCGCGCTCAGCCCCCGCCTGTGTGGGCGAATTCCCTCGAAATTGCGGCGACTGCTGGGCTGACGGTCGTCCTGTCGACGAAGGCAGCCGCATCGAATGCTTCGAGGACGGGAGCTCGATGAAGTTAGCCCTCCAGCCGCGCGCCGAGCGGCGGGTCGCCACAGAACGGGGGTGTTCGGCGATCAGTCGCCGTGGACGTGGCCGCCCGGGTTGGGGACGGCGGGGCATGGGAGCGTGCCGGCCGGCAGGAACGACACGACGCCGTTCGAGCGGTCGGCGACGAGCGACGGCGATGCGGCGTTGCAGTGGGCCTGGGCCCACGCGTTCGAGATCGGACCGCTGACGACGGGCGCGTCCTTCGATGGCGGCTGGACGGTCTGCGAGTGCGCGGCAACGGGAGCGGCGACCGCCCCCAGGAGCAGGAGCGCCGTCGAGGCCGCAAGGCCGGCGCGACGAATGCCGATGACACGGGACATGGCGAACCTCCGGGACTGAGTGGGGCGACGAGCTCAGGAGCGAGCCGCCGGCGTGGCAGACGCGCTCGTTTCGACGGTCACGTCGTTGGGCTTCACGAGGGCGATCAGGATCGGGCACCGCGACCGCCATGCCGCGAGCATCGGTTCGGTCCGCTCTGCCGGATCGGGCGAGACGACGTCGATCGAGATCCGCAGGTCGGCGAGGTCCGGCGCGACGCCGTCGAGGCCGACAAGACCCCGAGCGTCGGATGTACAGCTGGCGGTCGCCCTGACGTCCTCGATCGTCACCCCGAACTCGGGGGCCAGCGTGTCGCGCATGAACGCCACGGCGCAGCCGGCGAGCGCGCCGAGCAGGTAGGCTGTCGGCGAAGGGGCGAGGCCGCTGCCGCCGAGCGACCCCGGGAGGTCCGCCTCCCAGGTGAACGATCCGGCCGTCAGCCGCGCGTGGCCGTTCGTCAACGTGGCCGTGACGCTGGGCGAGGAGCGCGACGCCGATGGGCCGGCTGCGGCGATCGCGTCCTTGGGCGTGGTGGACTGAGTGACCATGCGAGACCCTCCTTGCGCCGCCGGTGATCTCGGCGGGCCGGGGCTCACCCTACGAGCGGCGCGGGACGCGGGGAACGGCGGCACCACCCAATCGACGAAGCGGACCGCGGAACCGCGTGGCGGCTACCACGCAGGCCGCCGATCGGGCGGTCAGGCGAGCTCGCGCCGGAGCAGGTCCGCGACGGCCGCCGTCCGGGCGGACTTGCCGGCGTGGCCGAGCTTTTCGTAGACGTTCGAGAGGTGTCGCTCCACGGTCCGGACGCTGAGCCCGAGCTCGGCGGCGATCGCGTCGTTCGTCTTTCCGCGGGCGGCGATGCGGAGGACCTCCAGTTCCCGCTCCGAGAGGTCGGCGATCGCGGGTTCAGCTCGTCCGGCAGCCCGGTCGGGGGCGAGGAACTGCCTGACCTCATCCATGAACGTCCGCCACGCGGGCTCGTCGGCGAGAAGGATGTGGTTGGAACTCTCGAGGGGGACCAGGCGGGCAGCCGGCAGCCGGGCGGCGATGTCCGGTCCCGGCTGGAACCCCGCGACCCGGTCGCCGGTGGCCTGGAGGATGACCGTCGGACACGTGATCCGGCCCAGCAGGTGGGTGACGTCGCTCTTCTGGCGCTGGATTCGGGAGGCGACCGCCGTCTCGGGCGAGGTTGCCATCCGCTGGAGGTCGTCGAACCAGCGGATCTGCTCCTCGGTCGCATCCGGGATGAACTTGCGGGTGAAGACGTTGCGGAAGACGCGGTCCTCCTTCGCCCAGCCGACCCGGATCATCTCCCGGTAGACCGCCTCCTCGGCATCCCGTTCGGGATCACTCTGTCGACGGTGGGCGGGGCTGGCTCCGTAGAGGACGATCCGGCTGACCCGCTCCGGGTGGGTCGCCGCATAGGCGAGGGCGACCGGCGCGCCACCCGACATCCCGAGCAGGGCGAATCGCTCGAAGCCCGAGGCCGCGACGACGGCTTCGAGGTCGCTCAAGCGAGCTTCGATCGAGAAGTCGTCGACAGCCCAGTCGGACATGCCGAAACCCCGCTCGTCGTAGCGGACGACCGTCGCGATCTCGCCGAGCTCGTCGAGGAAGTGGCGCCACACCGGGCTCTGCCAGTCGTACTGGAGGTGGCCGAGCCAGCACGAGACGATCACGAGCGGCGGGCCGCTTCCGTGGACGGCCCAGGCGATCCTGACGCCGCCTGCGCCGCGGCAGAACTGGACGCGCTGGTTGCCGGGCGGCGGTGGGGCGCCCTGGAGCGTGCGGACGCCGGCCATGGGTCGCATCGTAGTCTCGCTCGGTGGGCCGGGCAACTCGACGCCCAGGCGCTTCCCATCCGGAGTGATGTGCTCTAATTGAGCACGACACGGCCGCCCGTAGCTCAGTGGATCAGAGCGACTGACTTCGGATCAGTAGGTCGGGGGTTCGAATCCCTCCGGGCGGGCCACCACGCCGAGGATCACAGCACCTCCGGATTACTCGGACGGCGCACGGTCAGGTTCGGCGCTGCAGCGAGGCACCGAGCGGACATGCGCATGAAGGATCTTGAGCCGGGCTGGCCGGTCGTGGGCAACGACGGGCAGCGCCTGGGCACCATCAAACACGTCGGCCAGAACTACGTCTTGACGTCGGGAGCGGGCCACCTGGGCGACCTCTATGTCCCGGCGTCGGCCATCGGCAACGTCGAGAACGCCGTGGTGTACCTCAACCTTGCCAAGAGCGAGGCGGAGCAAATGGGCTGGGAACAGCCGCCCCGGGAAGAAGACCCGCTCGAGACGGCGCCCGAAGGCGATCTGCATCGGCATGTCTGAACCGATCCCGTCCATCCGGTACGGCGTGTAGCCGGCCTGCTGATCGCCCCTCCCCCGCCGATTCCTCCGGGCGGGCCACACGCCCTGCCCGCGTCACGGCGGCGGCAGGCGCCGTTCGGTGCAGACGAACGGCAGTCCCTCGTCCTCGGGGCAGCGTGGGTCGACCCGGTACTCGCAGGCCGCGAGGCTCGCAGCGAGCAGAAGCATCAGGGTCAGCCATCGTCGTTTCACCGCGGCCACCTTGGGACAGGCCGCCGAGCGGGTCAACGATGAGGGCTCCCGAGAGCGACCTTCCTTCTACCCTGGCTGGCCCGCCTGGACAGGTCCGATCCGGTAGGGCCGCATCATCTCGTTGTCCTCGTGGGACACGATGTGGCAGTGCCAGACGTACTGGCCGGCCTGCTCGAACCGGATCTTCACCCGGGTCACCTCGCCCGGATACGCCGTGACCGTGTCCTTCCAGCCGGCCTCCCACGGCTCGGGGTCGCGGGGCGATGAACCGGGCGCCACCTGGACCATCCCGTGCTCCTCGTCGACGATGATCGCCTGGCGGTCGACCACCTGGAAGAACGATTCGTGGATGTGCATCGGGTGGGCGTCGGCGGTCGCGTTGTAGAACTCCCAGACCTCCGTATCGCCGACCGACGGGTTCTCGCTGACCGGGTCGCTCCACATCAGCGGCGTCCACGCCGCGCCCAGGACAGGGTCGCCGCTGATCGTGCCGAGCATCGCCGCCACGGGTGCGTCGTCGAAGTGCATCGACATCTCTTCGAGGAGCGCGAGCGGCCGGGGCGTGGCGGCGCCGAGGGGCTCGATCGGCGGCAGGCCCAGGAACCGCGGCGGCGTCGTGCGATCGCGCCCGACCGCCGGGACGACCCGGAATTGCATGACCTGACCGGTCGACTCGGGATCGGCCGCGTCGAAGTCGCCGTCCGGCTCGCCGCCGCCGAACGGTTCGTCGGGCCCGACGTTTCGCAGGACGTGATTCCCGACCGGCACGCCGCCGAAGTCGACGATCAGGTCGGCCCGCTCGGCCAGGCCGACGAGCAGGCGATTGCCGTTGTCCGCGGTCAGGTTGACCGGGGCCGGCAGGAAGCCGCCCTCGTTGCCGATCGCCCAGACCTCGACGCCCGGAATGTCGTTGAAGTCGAGGATCAGGAAGCGTGAGTCGCAGCCGTTGAGGAAGCGGAACCGATAGCGCCGCCGCTCGACGGTCAGGTACGGCCAGGTCGCCCCGTTGACCATCATCGTGCCGCCGAAGAACTCCGGGTTCCAGATCGGCGAGATGTCGGTCGGCTCGTTCTCTTCGCCGATGTACGGCCCGGTGATCTCGTCGAAGAACGCCCGCGTGTCCGGGTAGAAGAGCGACCCGTCGGTCCGGAACGTCCGGTCCTGGATCGCGATCGGGATCTCGCGGTATTCGGTGCCCGGCCGGTCGCCGAGAGCGGGCGCCGGACCGGGCAGGTTCGCCCGCCTGCCGCTCCGCGTGTCGATCGCCGTGTCGCCCGGGCCGCCGCGAACGATGTAGAAGCCGGCCGGGCCGGCGTACACGTTCAGCCGGGTCATGCCGAGCACGTGGTCGTGGTACCAGATCGTCGAGGCTCGCTGACTGTTCGGGTACTGGAAGACCGCAGTCCCCTCCTCCCAGGCGGCCGAACCCGGCGCCAGGAATCCCTTCGAGGCGGCCTTCCCCGCGAAGAAGTCGTACCAGGTGCCTTCGGTCGCATAGGTGCCCGGGATGTTCCCGGCACGGGGCAGGTACCACGCCTCCGCGTAGCCGTCGCTCTCGTCGCCCACGCCCGCGGCACCGTGGACGTGGGTCACGATCGGGACCGGCCCGGCGTACGGGCCCGGCGTGCCGTTGAACGTCGGTCGCGAGTCGCGTCCCGAGGCGCCACCGGGCGGGTTCGCCCAGTGGAGCGTCGGATCGACAGGCAGCAGGTGCGGCAGGAAGTCCGAGGAAGGGTCGGCCGGATCGACCCGCAGCTCGTTGACCCACTTGACCCGGACCGGCGTCCGATGCTGCGCCTCGATCGTCAGCGACGGGGCGTTGAAGATCGCCGGTCCGTTCCGGGCGACGCGAGGGCCGTACCCCCAGACGGTCGTCTTCGGCAAGCCGGCCGGCAGGATCTGTTGCTGGAACTGGCGGACCGCCAGCTCGTAGTAGTCGACGTTCCGGCCGCCCCGAACCGTGATTTTGCCGGCGCGCGGCATCGCCGGCGGGACGAGCAGCGGCGTCGCGTACTTCGGGATGTCGTCGGGCTCGAGGAGCGGGACGTGGCCGGCCGCGCGCACGGGCCGGGTGCCGAGTCTCCAGGGCAGGAACAGCGCGGCTCCGCCTGCCATCCCGACCTTCATCAACGAGCGGCGCGACATCGTGGGGTTCATGGCGTCGATCCCTCGGACCCGGTCCGACCCTCGGGTCCTCAATGGCAGGCCGCTTCGGCTGACGGTCGCCGCCCCCGGGATGTCGGACACCGTACGGTACTTCCGGGGAGCCGGCTGAGGGCCATAGGTCCCATGCGGTGCCTGCCGCGGGGACCGACTGCGCGGGCCGAACGGCGGGCGCTGGCTGGACGCGCACGTCGGCAACGGCCGCCGGCTGATAGACAACCCTGATGCAGCGTCCGGATTCCGCAACCGCCGCGGACAGCGGCCGTCGCTACAAACGGCGGTACGCGGAATCTGCAGCATGGTGGAGCGAACGGTGACCTGGGCCGTACCGAGGCGACGAGGCCGGCTGGCGTTTCGGGGGCCCGGCCGGTGGGCGCCCCCTCCCGGCGCTCCGCGATACCCGACGCGGGCGTCCCGCGCGCCCGACACGGTGATCGTCGCGACGACCGTCGGCGGCGAGACGCTGACCTCCCGTCCGATGCCCCGTGTCCAGGCCGAAATGCTTCTGATCCTCGGCGTTCGAGGGGGCCACGGACGGGTTCGGTCGACCGGAATCGCCCGGGCCGAGATGCGCTCGAACGGGCGGCGGGCGACTCAGTAGCCTGCGGTCAGCCCGAAGTCGATCGAGATCGCGGCCCCGGTGATCGGTGCCGCCCGATCCGACGCCAGGTAGGCGATGAGCTCGGCCACCTCGGTCGGACGGATGAAACGGGGCGGGCGCTGCGGATAGGCCCCGAGGAGGTTCGCCAGGTAGCCCTTCGGATCGCCGCCGCCGAACGTCTCGGCCTGGTAGCGGATCATCGGCGAGTCGACGTCGCCCGGGCAGACCGCGTTGACCCGGACGCCACGCGGCGCCAGCTCGACCGCCAGCGCCTTCGTCAGGATCGTCACGCCGCCCTTGCTCGCACAGTAGATCGCCGCCTCCCGGTTGCCCCACAGGCCGGCGTCGGACGAGACGTTCACGATGCAGCCGCCGCGCGCCTCGAGGGCCGGGATCGCGTGGCGGCACATGAAGAACGTGCCCTTGAGGTTCACGTCGACGACCCGGTCCCAGTCGGCCTCCGTCATCGTGTCGGTGGGACCCTCGATCCACACGCCCGCGGAGTTGACGAGGATGTCGAGGCGGCCGAACCGGGCGACGGCTTCGGCAACCGCCCGCTCGCAGTCGGCCACCGAACGGACGTCGGCGACGATCACGGAGGCCGGCGCCCCGCCGAGGCTCGCGACCGCCCGCTCGAGGCCGGGCTCGTCGATGTCCGCGAGCGCGATCCGGACGCCGTCGCCCGCCAGGCGCTCCGCGCTGGCCAGGCCGATCCCGCTGGCGGCGCCGGTGATCAGCGCGACGCGTCCCTGGGCCACGTCAGTACCACGCCTCCGACGGACCCTTGAACTCCTGGATCGTGTTGCCGCCGTCCACGACCAGGCCGTGGCCGGTGATGTAGCTCGCCTCGTCGGACGCGAGGAAGGCGATCGCCGCGGCGACCTCGTCGGGCCGGCCGGACCGCCCAACCGGCGTGTTCTCGCCGCCGATCGCCTCTTCCGGCAGCTGGGAGCCGGTCGCGATCCAGCCGGGAAGGACGGCGTTGACGGTCACGCCCTGCCGGCCGACCTCGATCGCGAGCCCGCGCATGAGGCCGAGGATCCCGGCCTTCGCCGCGCCGTACGCCGCCGAACCCGGGTTGCTGACGAGCGGCCCCGTGACCGACGACACGAAGACGATCCGGCCGTGCCCTGACGCGACGAGCGCCGGCAGCGCCGCGCGGGTCACGGCAAACGCAGTCCGCAGGTTGCGGGCGATGCCGCGATCCCACTCCGCTTCATCCATCCCCGCGACGAGCCCCGAGTCCTCCGGCGCTCCGACCGCGACCATGCCCGCGTTGTTGACGAGGACGTCGAGTCGGCCGTCGTGGGCGGCGAGCACTTCGTCCACGAGGCGGGCGGCCGCTCCGCTCTCCATCAGGTCGTGGACGTGGCCGGAGGCCTCGATCCCGGCCGCCGCGAGATCGGCGACACGTTCGTGGATGCGCTCGGTCGTCGAAGCGATCGCCACGCGCGCGCCGTCGCGACCCAGCGCCCGGGCCGCCGCGAACCCAATCCCGTTCGGGCTGCCGGCGCCGGTGACGAGCGCGAGTCGGCCGTCGAACCGTGACACGACGGCAGCGTAGGCGATCGCGGCTCGGCCGTACGCCAAGCGGGCCGGCTTTCCTCTCGGAGAGAACGTCGTCGGCCGTTGCCCCACTGGACCGGGCCGCAGCCATGCGGCTTTCCCCCGCATCGAATATCGGTGGGGATCCGTGCCTCCGGGGCGAGCGATCGAGGGCTGGGCGGTGATTCCCGTTCGCTGTCGGTGGAAACCGACGAGGTTGCGGCCGCCGGGAGGGCGATCGGAGGCCTCGCGGTCGATCGTGTTCGGCGTCGGTGGAAACGTGCAGGGTTCGCTTGCCGGGCCGGCTGGTGCGCTCGCCGGCGATCTCGAAAGGGGCACTTCCGCCGGCGGCGGTGGCTTGCGGGGCGGCTGTGTTCTCGACCGTCGAAGAGGAGTGGCGACCCGGGCGGGCGTCAGGGGCCCCGAGCGGCGGCTGAGCCCCGGCCTGCTACGCTCGCCGCGATGACGACCGAACACGGATCCGGCACGCGGACTGCCGCCCACCTGCTCGTCGACTGCCTCGCGGCAGAGGGCTGCGAGTACGTCTTCTCGGTGCCGGGCGAGGAGACCATGGACGTCCTCGACGCCCTCAGCGCCCATTCGTCGGTCCGGCACGTCACCACCCGCCACGAGCAGGGCGCCGCGTTCATGGCCGACGTCTACGGGCGCCTCACCGGCAGGGCGGCGGTGGCGATGGCGACGCTCGGACCGGGCGCGACGAACCTCGTCACCGGCATCGCCGACGCCTATCTCGACCGGGCCCCGCTCGTGGCCCTGACCGGTCAGGCCAGCTCCGAGAAACTCCACAAAGAGGCCCACCAGGTCGTCGACATCCCCCAGATGCTCGCCCCGGTCACGAAGTGGAACACGAGCATCGGGCGGATCGAGGCGATCCCCGAGATCGTCCGCAAGGCGTTCCGCGTCGCCACCCTCGAGAAGCCGGGCCCGACCCACATCGAGCTGCCCGAGAACCTCGCGGCGACGGCCGTCCCGGACGATGTCGCTCCGCTCCAGCCGGGTCACGCCTACTTCCCGGAGCCCACCGACGAGGCGATCGCCCACGCCGCCGATCTCATCGCCGCCTCGGAGCGGCCGATCGTCCTGGCAGGCAACGGCGTGCTCCGGCGGCGCGCCTCCGCGGAGTTGCGGGCGTTCGCCCGCGGCCTCCACGTCCCGGTCGCCGTCACGTTCATGGGCAAGGGAGCGATCGACGACCGCTCCCACCTCTCGCTCATGGCGGTCGGGCTCCAGGCCCGCGACCACGTCCTGTCCGGCTTCGATCGGGCCGATCTCGTCGTCTGCGTCGGCTACGACCTGGTGGAGTACGCGCCGGCCGGCTGGAATCCCGACGGGACGAAGCGGATCGTCCACATCGACACGCAGCCGGCCGAGACCGACGCCCAGTACCGACCCGAGGTCGAGCTGATCGGCGACATCGACGGCACGCTGGCCCGGCTCCTCACCGCGATCCAGCCACGCGGGATCAGCGGCCGCGACGCCGGGGATCGCCACGAGTCGCGAGAGACGCTCGTCCACGCCGACCTGCGGACCGCGCTCCTCGAGGACCTTCGGGCCGGAGCCGCCTCGGACGCGATGCCGATTACCCCGCAGCGAGCGATCGCCGACCTGCGCGAGGCGCTCGGACCCGAGGACATCGTCGTGAGCGACGTCGGGGCCCACAAGGTCTGGGTCGCCCGGCTCTACCAGACGTACGAGCCGAACACCGTCATCATCTCGAACGGGTTCGCCGCGATGGGCATCGCCCTGCCCGGCGCGATCGCCGCGAAGCTCGTCCACCCCGAGCGCAAGGTCGTGGCGCTGTGCGGCGACGGCGGCTTCCTCATGAACAGCCAGGAGCTCGAAACCGCGGTTCGGATCGGCACGAACGTGACCGTCGTCGTCTGGCGGGACGAC
>DASTEU010000295.1:0-5544 GCA_035709325.1 Candidatus Limnocylindrales bacterium
GCTCGTTGCCGCCTTCCGCCGGCCCGACGCGCTCGACGCGTTGCGAACCGCCCAGCGAGTCGCCGTCGAGCTGTACGCCGCGCTGCCCGAACTCGCCCGGGCGATGTTCACGCTCGCCGCGATCGATCCCGACGCGGTCGCCGCCGTGAAGGCGATCGAGGATGGTCGGCGGCCCGGCCAGGCGGCCCTCGCCAGGCGCCTCGCCGAGCAGGGCTACCTCCGCCCGGGCGTGTCGGTCGAGGAGGCGACCGACATCCTGACGGTCGTCACGAGCTTCCAGGCGTTCGTCGAGCTGTACGGCCGCGGCCTGGCGGCCGACGTCGTCGCCGATCGGCTCGTCGCGATGGCCGAGCGTTCGATCTGCCGGCCGGACCTCCCCGACCCGGCGGCGGATCGGCCATGATCGCGTCGTGAACGACTCCGACCGCAGGTCGGGCTCGGAGGTCTCGGCCTCGCGACGCCTCCGCGAGCTCGCCTTCGTCCACGAGGTCGCCCAGCTCGCGACGCAGGCCCGCGACTGGGACGAGCTGATGCGGGCGATCGTCGACGGGACGACCGTCGCGATGGGCGTCGAGGTCTGCTCCTTCTACCTCGCCGAACGGGACCAGCCGCGCCTCACCCTCGCCGCCACGAACGGGCTCGACCGAAGCCAGGTCGGGCGGGTCAGCCTCGCCGTCGGCCAGGGCATCACCGGCCGGGTCGCCGCCGACCGCCGGCCGATCGCCGTCGAGGACGTGACGGTCGATCCGCGCTTTTCCTGGGTCCGGGGCTTCGACATCGAGGGTCTCCACGCGATGCTCTCGGTGCCGCTCGTCTGGCACGAGCGGGTCATCGGCGTCCTCAACGTCCAGACCCGCGACCGGCGCCGGTTCAGCGTCGCCGACGTCGAGTTGCTGAGCACGATCGCCGCGCTCCTCGCCGGGATCGTCGAGAAGGGTCGCCTGCAGGCCGAGGTCGAAGGTCGCCTCGCGGAGCTCACCGCGCTCGATGCCGCCCGGTCGGAGCTGATGTCGGTCGTCACCCACGAGCTGCGGACGCCGCTCTCGATCGTCCGCGTCTACGTCGACCTGCTGGCCGAGGCCGCGTCCGGTTCCGCGGCCGTTCCGGATCCTTCGGTCGCCGGGGAGTGGCGGGCCGCGGCCCTCGAGCAGGTCTCACGGCTCGACCACCTCGTCGACTCGATCCTGGCGTCGGTGCGCGGCGAGGGCCTGACCGGCCTGTCGCGCCTCCCGTTCGACGCGGTCGAGGCCGTCGCCGAAACCGTCGAGACGTTGCGACTCGTGCTCCGGCCGCACCTGATCCGGTGGCAGCGGCCGGCCGAGCCGCTCGTCGCGATCGGCGACGCCGCCCGGTTCAAGCAGGTCCTCGAGCAGCTCCTCGACAACGAGTCGAAGTACGCACCGAGCGGCGACGCCGTGAGCATCGGCGTCTGGCGCGTCGACGACGAGGTCCGGGTCTACGTCACCGACGACGGTCCGGGCGTCCCGATGGAGGACTGGGAGAGCGTGTTCGAGCCGTTCGTCCGGATCGACGGGCGAGGTCGGAGCCGGGGCTCAGGAATCGGGCTCTTCGCGGCGCGACGGCTGATGGATGCGATGGGCGGGCGGGTCTGGCTCGAGCCGAACGGTTACGGCGGGAGCCGGTTCGTCGTGGCGCTGCCGGCCGGCGAGTAGGGCGGCCGGGTGCGCCCCGGGGTTCGCGCGACTAAGCCGCGGGCGCCGCGGAGGGCGCCTCCGCACCGGCCGCCTCCCGGGCCTGCGCCTCGGCTTCCGCCCGGGCCATGAACTCGTCGGTCAGGATCAGCCGCGAGGGGAGCAGCGCGAGGTGGATCAGCGCGGCCCCGACGAACACCGCCGTGAGCCCGAACGTCTGCCCGACGATCCCGCCGATCAGCGCCCCGAGGGGCAGGGAGCCCCAGCTGATCACCCGGAACGAGGCCATGACCCGACCGAGCAGGTGGTTCGGGACGATCCGCTGGCGGATCGAGCCGAAGACGACGTTGAACGCGCCGCCGAAGATCCCGGTGGCGATCAGCACGGCGCCGATCACCACGGCCTGGGGCACGACGACGTAGACGAGGTCCTGGGCGAGCAGGCCGGCGATGCAGGCGACGAAGAGGTTCGCCCGGCCGAGCCAGCGCTCGAGGCGACTGGCGAGAAGCGTGCCGAGGATCCAGCCGACCCCGCCGGCCGTCGTCAGCAGCCCGAACCCCACCGCGTCGAGCCCCAGCGGACCCGGCGCGACCGCGTAGAGGACGACAATCCCGATGATCGCCATCGAGGCGAGGTTCATCGGGCCGACAACGAAGGCCATCGTCCGCAGGAGCCGGTGATGGGCGAGGTAGCTGATCCCCTCGCGGATCTCGGTCAGCATCGAACCCGGCGGCGCCGCACGCTCGGCGCGGAACGAGCCGCGCAGGGCCAGCAGCAGGAGAAGCGCGCCGAGATAGCCGGCCGCGGCCGTTCCGAACGCGGTGGCGAGCGCGATCGCCGCGAGGAACCCGCCGATCGGCGGCCCGACGAACTGGTTCATCGTCAGCTCGACCGCGTGGAGCCGGCTGTTCGCCGCGACGACCCGCTCGCGCCCGACGATGTTCGGCAGGATCGAGTTGGCCGCCGTGTCGAACATCGTCTCGAGGCAGCCGAGGACGAAGGCGACGACGTAGAGGAGCCAGATCGACGCCGTCCCGGTCGCGACGGCCAGCGTCAGGCCGGCCAGGATGAGCGCCCGCGCGCCATCGACGAAGACCATCGTCCGCCGGCGGTCGAATCGGTCGGCCAGGGCGCCGGCGATGAGGGCGAAGACGAGCCAGGGCAGGCGCGACGCGACGGCGACCCCGGCGACGAGCGCGGGCTGGTCGGTCAGGCCGACGGCAAGGAGGGGCAGCGCGATGAGGAAGATGCCGTCGGACAGGTTGGCGAGGAACGAGGCCGAGAGGAGCGCCCAGAACCCGCCGCCCAGCCCGGCGCCGAGCCGATCGGCCGGGGCGGAACGCGAGGCGCTCACGGCACTGGCTCCTGCGCCGCGTCCGGCGACTGGGGAAGCTCCGCGGCCCGGATCGCGTCATCGGTGACGACGAGTCGACCGAGCAGCAGCAGGAGCTGCGATGCCCCGAAGATCAGGAAGACCGCCCGAAGCCCGAGCGTCTCGCCGACCAGCCCGCCCAGGGCCGCGCCGATGGGCATCGTGCCCCAGGCCAGGAGCCGGTAACTCGCGTTCAGCCGGCCGAGGAGGCGGTCGGGGACGATCCGCTGGCGGAGCGACACGGTGACGACGTTCCAGGCGATTCCGATGAGTCCGCCGATCAGCATCGCACCGGCCACGATGGCGACGTTCGTCGTGAGCCCCGGAGTGATGATCGGCAGGGTGAACGCGACCATCGACACTGCCAGCAGATTCGCCCGACCCAGCCTCCGCTCGAGCGGCTCGACGAGGAACGTCCCGAAGAGACTTCCGATGGCGCCCGCGGTCATCAGCAGCCCGAAGCCGACCTCGTTCAGACCGAGCGGTCCCGGCGACACCGCGTAGAGGACGAGGACCGAGAAGACGGCCGCGCTCGCGAGGTTGCCGACCCCGACCATGACGGCCAGGACACGCAGCAGGGGATGGCCGAACAGGTATCGCAGGCCCTCGGCGATCTCCTGGTGGATGCGCGTCGGCGGACCCTCGCGGACCGGCCGGAACGCTCCGGCGATCGTGAAGAGCGACACCGCCGCGAGGAGGTACGCGGCGGCGCCCGTCCCGAACGCCAGCGCGACGCCGATCGCCGCGAGGAACCCCCCGAGCGGCGGCCCGACGAACTGGTTCATCGTCAGCTCGACCGCGTAGAGGCGGCCGTTCGCACGGTTGAGCCGGTCGCCCTCGACGATGTTCGGCATGATCGACTGGGCCGACGTGTCGAAGAGCGTCTCGGCCACGCCGAGGGCGAACGCGACGACGTAGAGCATCGGCAGCGAGGCGAGACCCGCGAACGCCGCGGCAGCCAGCGCCCCGAGCAGCCCTGCCCGGAAGAGGTCGACGAGGACCATCGTCCGTCGCCGGTCGAGCCGGTCGGCCAGGGCCCCGGCGACGAGCGCGAACAGGAGCCATGGCAGGCGTGACGCGACCGTCACGCCGGCAACGAGCGCCGGCGAATCGGTCAGGGTGATGGCCAGCAGCGGAAGCGCGATCCAGAAGATCCCGTCGGCCAGGTTCGAGCCGGCCGCCGCGAACCACAGCTTCCAGTACGCGGCGGGCAGTCCGCCGCCGAGACGCGACGCGAGGGCGGTCACAGCTCGGCGGGTCAGCTCGTGGCGGCGACGACCCGGCTCTCCCTCGAGCGGAGCCGCGCGTAGCCGGGCTTGACGATCTCGTTGATGATCCGGAGCCGCTCGTCGAACGGCGCGAAGGCCGACTTCATCGCGTTGATCGTCAGCCACTCCATCTCGCCCAGACCCAGGCCGAACGCCTCGTCGAGCGCGGCGAACTCGCTGCTCATCGAGACGCCGCTCATGAGCCGGTTGTCGGTGTTGACGGTGACCCGGAAGCGGAGGCGTCGGAGCAGGTCGATCGGGTGGTCGCGGACCGAGGCCGCGGCACCGGTGTGGACGTTCGAAGTCGGGCACATCTCGAGCGGGACGCGCCGATCGCGGACGAACGTCGCGAGGCGACCGAGCTCGACCGTGCCGTCGTCGCGGACGTGGATGTCGTCGACGATCCGGACGCCGTGCCCGAGGCGCTCGGCGCCGCAGAACTGGAGCGCCTCCCAGATCGAGGGCAACCCGAAGGACTCGCCGGCGTGGATCGTGATATGGAAGTTCTCGTGGCGGACGAAGTCGAACGCCTCGAGGTAGCGGGTCGGGCGGTAGCCGGCCTCGGGGCCGGCGATGTCGAAGCCGACGACGCCCGCGTCGCGCCAGCGAACGGCGCATTCGGCGACCTCGAGCGACCGGGCGAACTGGCGCATCGCGGTCACGAGGACCTTCATGACGATCGGCCGACCGGCGGCGGCCGCCCGCTCGGCCCCGATCCGGAAGCCGTCGAGGTTCGCCTCGACGACCTCGTCGAGCGTCAGCCCGCGTTCGACCGACAGCTCGGGCGCGTAGCGGACCTCGGCGTAGACGACGCCGTCGGCGGCAAGGTCCTCGGCACATTCGGCCGCGACCCGGATGATCGCGTCGCGCTCCTGGAGGACGGCGACGGTGTGGACGAACGTCTCGAGGTAGAGCTCGAGCGACTTGCGGTCGGCGCCGCGCCGGACCCACGCCGCGAGCTCCTCGGGGTCGGTCGTCGGGAGCCCGCCGTAGCCGTACTCAGCCGCCAGGTCGATCATCGTCGCCGGTCGGAGCCCCCCGTCGAGGTGGTCATGGAGGAGCGCCTTCGGGGCTTCCTGGATCGTGTCGAGACTGAGCATCCGGTCCCTCCCGCGGTCGTCGGCCGATGGTAACGCGCGCGCCGACGTCGCGCCCCTGTTGGACGTCGCGCCCCTGTTGACGGAGGGACAACAGGCGACGACGGGCTCGATGGGTGCGACGCGCCGGGGGCTTGTCCGCCGACCGATGTGGT
>DASTEU010000296.1:0-5457 GCA_035709325.1 Candidatus Limnocylindrales bacterium
GCCGGCGGCTGGTTGGCCAGGTTGAAGGCGACGATGATGCCGACGAGGGCGATCGCGAGGGCCGGACCGGCGACCGGCCGCTCCGCGGGCGCGGCACGCCACCGCCACCGCCAGATCGCCGCCGCGCCCAGGCCGACGACGACGAACACGATCGGATCGACGAACGCGTGGTAGTGGTCGTTCGGCAGGCCCGGGACGACGCTCGCCAGGCCGCTCGCCCCGACGGTCAGCGCCGCGACGCTCCAGACGAGACCGAGCCCGAACCAGCGGGCAGCCGCTCGTTCCGGGCCGGTCGCCGCCAGGGCCCGCCATGCGACGAGGACGACGACGAGCCCCGCGCCGAGGACGGCCGCGACGGGGGCGTCGGTGATCAGCCCGCTCAGCGGCCACGAAAGAACGCGGATCGCGACCACGGCCAGCCGGGCCGGGAGCGCCGTCCCGGAGGGCTCGCCGCCACCCGTGATGTAGTCGATCGCAGCCCGCGTCTCCGAGAAGTCGTTCGAGAGCTCGTGGATCGCCAGCGGGACGTAGCTCGCGATCAGCATCGCCGCCCCGAGCCCGGCGATCCGGAGGCGCGCGGTCCGCGCCGCTCCGGAATCGTGCCGGCGGATGTCGGCGACGAGCAGGCCGCCGACGACCGGCAGCAGGACGGTCCCGAGAACGTGGCAGTGCATCGTGACGATCGCCCCGGCGACGGCGACGATCCACCAGCCCGGCCGGCCGCTCGTCCAGGCTCGCCAGGCCCCGGCGAGGGCGACCGAGCTCGAGAGGGCGATGAGGTTGGGGTTCCAGATGAAGGTCGATTCGTCGACGGCGCTCGTCGAGACCGCCATGAGGAGGCCGGCCGCCGCGCCCGCGATCGACCCGCCGATCGAACGGGCCAGCCACCACGTCACGGCGACTGCCGCGACGCCGGCCAGCGCGATCGCCCCGACGATCCCGATCGGGTCGGCGCCCGTGAGGGCGGCCGCCGGCGCCAGCAGGTAGTAGTAGAGAACGCCGTGGTGAAAGTCGCCGATCGACGTCGGCGGCCCGAGGAGCGGCACGCGACCGTCGAGGACCAGGCCCCGCAGCACGAGCATGTCGTTGCCCTGGTCGGAGTCCCACGTCCCGCGCGTCGGGAGGTCCACGAAGCGCAGGACGGCGGCGAGGACGAGCAGGCCGACGAGGACGAGTCGGTCGAGGGTGGCCCCATCGACCGCGGAACGGGCGCGGGCGAGCACCGAACGATTCAGGCGGACGCGCGTTCGGCGACGCGCTCGTCGCCGTCGAGTTCGTCTTCGCCCGTCGGGTGCGCGTCGCCCTCGTCGGGCAGCTCGTCGTCGGCCGGCGGCGCGCTCCGGGCACGGCTGCCGCGCAGGGTCAGCGCGCCGGGCGGGAGGGGCTCGAGCGCCCGACCGGCCGCGAGGGCGTGGGCCCGGGCGATGTTGATCGCGTCGTAACCCTCGTCCATCCCGGGCGTCTCGAGGTAATACGCCGCATGGCGGAGCAGCGGGTGGCGGAGCAGGTAGGTCATCCCCGCCTCGCCGATCATCCCGGCACCGACGTGCTGGTGCCGATCGTGGTTGGAGCCGAGCTCCGATCGGGTGTCGTTCAGGTGCACCATCGGGAGCCGCCTCAGGCCGATCCGCGCGTCGAAGTCCGCGAGCAGCCGGTCGACGACGCCGGGATCCGAGACGCGGTAGCCCGCGCCCCACGCGTGGGCCGTGTCGATGCAGAAGCCGAGCCGATGATCGGGAACGCCGCGGGCGGCGGCCGCGTCGGCGATGTCGGCCAGCTGGTCGATCGTTGTCCCGATCCCGAATCCGCCGCCGGCCGAGTTCTCCAGGACGAGCATCGCGGCGTCCGGCCCATCGTCGACGTCCCCGAGGACGCGGGCGACGCCGTCTGCGATCCGGTCAGTCCCCGCCTCGACGCCGGCGCCGCGGTGGGAGCCCGTGTGGACGTTCACGAAGCGGGCCCCGAACCCAGGCGCCGCGCGCAGGTCGTGGGTCAGCATCGCGATCGAGCGCTCGTGGAAGTCCTCGTCGGGTCCGGCGAGGTTGATCAGGTAGGCGGCGTGGATCGCCACCGGCGCGATGTCGTACTCGTGCAGGAGCTCCCGGAAGGCCTCCTGCTCGCGAGGTGGACTTGCCCGGCGGCGCCAGGCGGTCGGGTTGTCGCCGAAGATCTGGATCGCGCTCGCCCCGATCGCGCGGGCACGCTCGACCGCCCGCACCATGCCGGCGCCGAGGGGCAGGTGGACGCCGAGGCGCCGTCCGTCCGGGAGCATCGAGACCCATCCTAGCCGACGGGCCGGGTGCTCCTCGCCCGTTGCCCGGCCGTTCGGTCGGTCAGTACTGGCCGTTCCGGCGCGATCCCGCCTTCGTCGGTCGTCCGGGGGTGTAGTCGCCGGCGACGATCGGTTCGATGAGGCCGAGGTCGCCGTCCCGCCGCCGGTAGAGGATGTTGATCCGCTCGTTCTCGGCGTTGACGAAGACGAAGAACTGATGGCCGAGCTCGTTCATCCGGGTCTCGGCGTCCTCTTCGAACATCGGCTCGATCGCGAAGCGCTTCGTCTTGACGATCCGCGTCTCGCGTTCGTCGCTCGCCGTCCCGTCGGCGATCCTGGCGAGGATGTGCTTCTCCTCGATCGGGCGGGCCCGGATACGCGGCTTCTCGCGATGGTCGACCGCGCGCCGCTCGAGCTTGTCGACGACCTCGTCGACGCCGGCCTGGTGGCTCACGGCGGCGGCATGGGTCCGCAGCGTCCGGCCGTCGATCACCAGCGTGACCTCGACGATGTGGGAGTCCTCGGTGCTGCGGTGCTGCTCGACCGAGAGTTCGACGAGGGCGTCGGTCCGGTCGTCGAGCATCCGCTCGAGGCGGTGGAGCTTGCGTTCGGCATAGGCGCGAACGCGGTCGGGGACCTCGAAGTTCTTCCCCTTGACGATCGTCCTCACGCTCACCTCCCGGGAGGCGGGAGCCTCCCTCGACGCGGGTTCCGGACCGGGCTCGGGCGGGCCCGAGCGGCCGTCCGAGGCTTCGATTCTACACCGGGGGTCGCGGCCGGCCGGAGGGCCGGTCCGACCGAAGGTGGGGCGATTCCGGTCGTGTCGTTCTCATCGTTCGCGGGCCACGGTGACCGCCGAGACGCCGAGTGCGCCGGCCTCGAGGAGCGGCTCGGCGCAGGCCGCCAGCGTCGCGCCGGTCGTCACGACGTCGTCGACGAGGACGACCCAGCGGTCCCGGAGCGCACCTGGCGGGCCGCCGGGTCGGAGGGCGAAAGCGCCCTTGACGTTCGTCGCCCTCGCGCCCCGATCGAGGTCGAACTGGGCGGTCGTCGCTCGCGTCCGTTCGAGGATCGGCGCGCAGGGGAGGCCGAGAGCGTCGGCCGCGGCCCGGGCGATGAGCTCGGCCTGGTCGTAGCCGCGGCGGCGGGCCCGATCGGGGTGGACGGGGACCGGGACGAGGACGTCGCCGCCGGCCCCGGCCCGCCGCCAGCGACGGGCGATGGCCGCTCCCAGCGGAACGGCGAGTCGTTGCTCCCCGGCGTACTTGAGCTCGTGCAGCGCGCGGCGGACGAGCCCGGAGAACGGGGCGCACCACTCGAGCTGAAGGAGCGGCGGCGGCACGTCCGACGGCAGCCCGATCGGGATTCCGGCCGGGACGTCGAGGCGGGCGTCGAGCGCCGGCAGGCACCGGGCGCAGATCGGCGGACCCTCGGCGCCGCAGCCCGGGCAGCGGGCCGGGAGCGCGAGATCCAGGAGGCGCCCGACGAGCGTGGCCATGGCGTACATTCTCGTCCCCGGCGCTTATCGGCGGATTGCCCGGCAATCGCGCGGTGAGCGGGCGGTAAGGGCCGGGTGAGCGCCAGGTGAGCGCCCGACAAGCGGCGGCTGGGACGATGGCCCGGTGGACGATCGTCGGGTCGGGCGGCTGCTGCGCTCCGTGCGGCAGCACCTGGGACTCCGCCAGATCGACGTGGCCCGGAAGGCTGGTGTTGGGCAGGGACTCGTCTCGCGACTCGAGGCCGGCTATCTCGAGTCGGTCGGCCTCCGCAAACTCCGCCGAGTCGCCGCCGTGCTCGACGTGTCGATCGGCGTCGAGGCATGGTGGCGTGGTGGCCAAGGGGACCGGCTGCTGGACCGCGCCCACGCTTCGCTCGTCGACCATGTCGTGCGTGAGCTGGCGAAAGCCGGGTGGGAAGTCGTGCCTGAGTTCACGTTCAATCATTACGGTGACCGCGGGTCGGTCGACATCCTCGCGTGGCACGCCGCCGAACGGACACTCCTCATCGTGGAGGTCAAGGCGACCCTGACCGACCTCCAGGACCTGCTTGCGTCGCTCTCACGGAAGTCCCGCGTCGTCCCCGCCCTGGCTTCGACTCAGCTCGGCTGGAAGCCACAGCACGTTGCGAAGCTCCTCGTGGTCGCCGGAACCAAGGGAAATCGTGCCGTCCTCGCGCGCCACGCGGCGACGTTTGGGGCCGTGTTCCTGGCGCGATCCCGCGAAACACGCTCGTGGATCGCGCGGCCGCACGGCGCGCTGTCCGGCGTCTGGTTCGTGTCTACCAGCTCTGTGGTGACTGGTAGGACGGCTTCCCGCCGCCGAGTTCGCCTGGCCAACCGCCCATCGGCCCGCTGACGCGTCCAGCAGCCACTCTGCGAATGCAAGCGTCGCCGGTCACCTCGTGGCGTGCGTAAGAACCATCCGGCGAATGCTGGCGCGAAACCGCGCCGCGCCGCGCCGCGGTCGCGCGATCCGAGCGGGATCAGTCCAGCCGGATCCGGTCGCCGACCGCCGTGCCGGTCGCGGCCACGACGCCCGCCGGCAGCTCCAGCACCCCGTGCGCCCCGCGGACGAGCGGCACGAGGCCGCGCCACGCGGGCAGTCGTTCGTGGACGGCCAGCACGGGGCGGAGGCCCTCGGCGTCGGGCCGACCGACGAATACCGCGTCGATCGGGAAACGCATGAACATCATGTGGATCCCGTTGCTGCCGGGCAGCCAGAGAGCCGCCCCGCCGGGCAGCGACGGCCGGCCCATCAGGCCCAGGAACTTCGCCCACAGCCCCTCCGCCGACTCGACGTCGGTGGCGAGGGACGCGTCCCGCGTGACGTTGACCGCAACCACGGACCGGGGGCCCGGCGCCGGCGGGGTGCTACGTCGAGAGGTTCAGGATGATCAGGATGATCGCCGGGCCGAGGATGACGATGAACAGCGAGGGAAAGATGCACCCGACGAGCGGGAAGAGCATCTTGATCGGCGCCTTCGCCGCCTGCTCCTCGGCGCGCTGGCGACGCTCGATCCGGAGCTGCTCGGATTGGACCTGGAGCACCTTCGAGATCGAGACGCCGAGCTGCTCGGCCTGGATGATCGCACCGATGAAGTTCGTCAGCGGCCCGACCTCGGTGCGGGGCACGATGTCGCGGAGCGCCTCGCGGCGCGCCTTGCCGACCCGGACCTCGGCCAGCGCC
>DASTEU010000297.1:0-2334 GCA_035709325.1 Candidatus Limnocylindrales bacterium
CGCGGCGACGAAGGCCTCGCTCTGCGCGCACGCCGGCGTCCGCCGGATCTTCGAGCTGTGGGAGCGCCTCGAGCTCGCGCTCTTCGGGATCGGCGGGCCCGCCTGGACCAGCGCCGCGTTCGGGGCGGCCACGATCGACGAGCTGACGAAGGTCGGGGCCGTCGGCGAGCTGCTCATCGCCCCGTTCGACCTCGACGGCCGCTTCGTCGCCGAGGATCTGCGCGACCGGACGATCGCCTACGACGCCCGGCGCCTCGACCGAATCCCGGTCCGGATCGGAATCGCCGGCGGCTCGAACAAGGTCCGGCCGATCCTCGGGGCCCTCCGGTCGGGCGCTGTCACCACGCTCGTCACCGACGTCCACACGGCGGAGGCGGTCCTTGCGCTGGCCGACGGGAGGGCCGCGGCATGACCGAAGCCGGCCGGGAGGCCGCCGTCCTCGGCATCGACCTCGGAACGACCGAGGTGAAGGTCGGGCTCGTCACGCTCGACGGCCGCCTGCTCGGGCTGGCCCGGGCCGGCTATCGGACCGACGCCGATCCGGCGACCGGCCGGGCCGAGCAGGATCCCGAGGCCTGGTGGGGCGCCCTTTCGACCGCGATCCGGTTCCTCACCGCGAACGGCCGGGCCGAGGTTCTCGCGATCGCCCTCGACGGCCACGGCCCGAGCCTCGTCGCGGTCGACGTCGCCGGCCGCCCGACGCGGCCCTCGATCATCTGGCAGGACACCCGCTCGACCGACGAGCAAGCCGCGCTCGCCGAGGTCACGGGGCTCGAGGGCTGGGCGCTCGCCGGCCTGCCGCCCGCGCTCTGGATCGAACGCAACGAGCCGGAGGTCGCCTCGGCGACCCGCTGGTACCTCGCGACCTGGGAGTTCGTCGCGCTGCGCATGGCCGGCGAGGCGGCGACGAGCCTCGTCGAGGGCCAGCCGTTCCCCTCGGCGGCCGAGCTCGCGACCGCGGGCCTGCCGCCCGGTCGCATCCCGCCCCCGATCCTCGCCGGGACGACCGTCGGCGAACTCCTGCCGGCGATCGCCGAGCTCCTCCACCTTCGCCCCGGAACGCCGGTCGTCGCCGGCGTCGTCGACGCCTGGGCCAGCTTCCATGGCGCGGGGATGACCCAGGCGGGCGACGCGATCGACGTCGGCGGCGCGGGCGGCGGGTTCGGGGTCTACTGGGACGAGCGGATCCGCGTGCCGGGCTCGTACGTGACGATCGCCCCGCTGCCGGGCCTGTTCAGCGTCGGCGGGGCGATGGCCGCGACCGGCCGGGCGATCGACTGGTTCCGCGGCAGCGTCCTCGCCGACGCGGCCTCGACGGAGGTCGTGATCGACGAGGCCGCCGCGACGCCGCCGGGCGCCGAGGGCGTCCTGTTCCTGCCGTACCTCGCCGGGGAGCGCTCGCCGCTGTGGGATCCGAGCGCCCGCGGCGCGTTCGTCGGGTTGACCCTGCGCCACGGCCGGGGTCACCTCGCCCGGGCGATCCTCGAGGCCGCGGCGCTCGCGATCCGCCATGTCGCCGAGCCGATCCTCGCCGCCGGGATCCCCGTTCGCGACATGCGTGTCTGCGGCGGCCCGGCCCGGAGCGAGACGTGGAACCAGATCAAGGCCGACATCACCGGCTTCGAGGTCGCCGTGCCGGCGGTGCTCGAGACCGCGGTCGTCGGGGCGGCGTGCCTCGCCGCGACCGGCATCGGCGCGTACCCGGACGTTCCCGCGGCGATCCGGGGCATGACCCGGGTCGGGCACCGCCTCGAGCCGCGGCCCGAGCACCGCGCGCTCTACGACGCGTACTACGACGCCTACGTCCGCCTCCACCCGGCGATCGCGCCGATCGTCCGGGATTTGGCCCGCCACGGGCCGCCCATCACCGAGGGAGTTGCATGATCCGTCGTCCGACAGCCCGCCGCGTGGCGGCTGCCACGATCCTCGCCCTGGTCGCGGCCGCCTGCGGCCCGGCTCCCAGCCCATCCGGCGGACCGCAGGGCTCGCCGGGCACCTCGCCGTCGGCGGCCACCTCGACGACCTTGACGGTCGGCCTCGCCTCCGAAGCAGAGTCCCTCGACCCGGCGCTCGTGTACCAGCCGGCCGGCCAGTCGATCATGTTCGCGATCTTCGACACGCTCCTCACGATCGGGCCCGACGGGACGCTGGGCCCCGGCCTCGCCGAGGAGTGGGAGATCGTGAACCCGACGACGATCGAGCTCCGACTCCGGACCGGGATCACGTTCCACGGCGACGGCGGCGAGAGGGACGGCGGCGAGCCGTTCGACGCGGAGGCGGTCCGCTTCTCGATCTACCGGCTCATGGACCGCGATCCGGCGACCGGCGAGCCGA
>DASTEU010000298.1:0-6828 GCA_035709325.1 Candidatus Limnocylindrales bacterium
GCGCGGCGGCCGCCCAACCCGGCCGTGGCGGGCCGTCGCCGCCGGCTACGGCTTCGACGAGCGCCGCCGCGACGACGAGCGGCAGATGGCTGATCGCGGCAACCGCGACGTCATGGTCGGCGGCGGTCATCGACAGCGGACGCGCTCCACAGGAGCCCGCGAGGCCCTCGACCGCCGATCGGTCGTCCGGCCCGGCGTGGAGACCCGGCACGACGATCCACGGCCGATCCCGGAACAGCTCGGGATCGGCTGCCCCGAACCCGCTCACCTCCCGGCCGGCCATCGGGTGACCGCCGACGAAGCGGAGCCCCGCGGCGTCGGCCCGGGCCACGATCGCTACCTTCGTGCTCGCGACGTCGGTCACGGTGGCCGCCGGATCGAGATGGTCGCGCAGCGGCCCGGCGAGTGCGTCGACGAGCCCGAGGCAGGCGTTCGGTGGGGCGGCCAGGACGACGATCGCGGCGCCGTCGAGCGCCTCGGCCGCGGTTGCCGCCACCGTGTCGACGACGCCAGCGTCGCGGGCGGC
This sequence comes from Candidatus Limnocylindrales bacterium, assembly GCA_035709325.1. Lineage (GTDB taxonomy): Bacteria > Chloroflexota > Limnocylindria > Limnocylindrales > CSP1-4 > CF-46. Next base: position 527 of record DASTEU010000298.1, read on the forward strand.
GGCAGGACCGGCGCCCGACGGGCTCCATGCGGCGACCGACAGGCCGGGTCGGCTCAACCGAAGGGCATGGGCGATCGAACCCCCGATGAGCCCGAGGCCGAGGAACGCGACTCGCACGCTCCGAGTATGTCAGGGGCGGCACAACCCGATGACGACAGGCGGGCCGCCGCGGGGTCGGAACGCCGGCGGGGTCGGAACGCGGCGAATCGGATGCTAGACTCCCGGGCAGGTCGATCCGCCCAATCGCCCGATCCGAACGAGGAGCGAACCGCACACAGGGGGAATCGTGAGCCCGGACGCCAAGCCCATTCGGGTGCTGTTCGTCGAGGACCATCAGCTCCTCGCCGACGCCCTGTCCGCGATGCTCGCCCGCGAGCCGGACATGGAGATCGTCGGAATTGCGGGCACCGTCGCCGACGCGAAGGCGATGGCCCGCGAGCGGCTCGACGTCGTCCTCATGGACTACCGCCTGCCGGACGGGACGGGCGCCGAGGCAACCCGGGCGATCAAGGCTCGCTGGCCGGCCGCCCGCGTCGTGATGGTCACGGCCCTCACCGACGACGAGACGGTCCTCGAGTCGATCCAGGCGGGCGCCGACGGCTACATGACCAAGGACCGGGCGGCGGAGGACGTCGTGCAGGCCGTGCGGGCTGCCCATGCCGGCGAGACGCTCCTGCCGCGGACGGTCATCGTCGAGATCGCTCGGCGCGTCGCGGCGGCGCGGGAGCGGGGCGACGAGCGGCGCATGGTCGAGCCGCTGACGCCCCGTGAGCTCGAGGTCCTGCGGGCGCTCACGGAGGGTCTCTCCACGCCCGACATCTGCGAGCGGCTGTTCATCGCCCCGAACACGCTTCGGACGCACGTCCAGAACATCATGGGCAAGCTGCGCGTCCACTCGAAGCTCGAGGCGGTCGCCTTCGCCCTCAAGTACCGCCTCGTCGACCCGCCCCGACCGGAGGATGCGCTCGCCGCTCGCTGACCCGGCTCGGCTCGGGGACGGGGCTAATCGGTCCAGCCGGCCCGTGAGCCGGCGCGGGCTCGGGCTCCCTCCGATTAATCCAAGTGGTGGAATCGTCACATGCGAGCGTGAAGAGTCCCCGATACGGCCCGACGAGCGCACGAACGATCCCTCCACCACGCTCGAATGTGGTCAGCTCAACAGCGTGGTCGATCGCCCGCGGGCGGCCGGGGACGCGGGAGCGGACTCAGGCGACCCCGAGCATCGCCAGGATTGCGCTCACCGCGTACACGAGGTAGAACGCGGCCCCGACCGGAGGATGCGCTCGCCGCTCGCTGACCCGGCTCGGCTCGGGGAGCGGGGCTAATCGGTCCAGCCCGGCTCCGAGCGGATCGGCCGGGCCGCCGACCCGTCGGTCGACGCGCGACGCCGCACCTTCCGGCGGTCCTCGACGCGCCGCTCTTCCGCGGCGGGCGGCCCCGGCTCGTCGACCGGGTTCTCGCGGCGGATGGCCGAACGGCGCTCGTCGCGACGGCGGTCGTCGTTCAGGAACGCCCCGCAGCGCGGGCAGCGCCGCTCCTCGGCGAACAGCGATTCGAGCGGTGCGACGGTGTAGATCTGCCGGCCACACGTCCAGCAGGCGAGTCTGGGCATCCGGGCACTCCTGGCGCCGTGGTCGGGCGACGGCGTCTCCCCCTGCCATCCGGCCCCCCAAGATTACGTCGGATGGAGGATGGCACGCCCGACCGGCCGGAGGCATCATCGAGGTCGGGTTTGCCGTAACAGGCAACCGCCGGCCACTCGGGCAGGTGGCCGGTCAGCGGATCGTCTCGTCCCCCCCGAGGCGATCCGCTCTTCGATTCCCGGGCCCGACGCCGCGTCCCGGGCTCAGACCTTGGGCAGGGCCTCGAGGGCGGCGGCCACTCGCTCGGCCGGATACTCGTAGTCCTCGAGCGAGCCGTTCAGGTGGCGCTCGTACGCGGACAGGTCGAAGTGGCCGTGGCCGCACAGGTTGAAGAGGATCACCCGAGCCTCGCCGGCCTCCTTGGCCGCGAGCGCCTCGTCGATCGCCGCGCGGATCGCATGGGTCGGCTCGGGCGCCGGCAGGATGCCCTCAGCCCGCGCGAACAGCACGCCGGCCTCGAAACTCGAGCGCTGGTGCACGCTGCGGGCCTCGATGTAGCCATGCTCCTTGAGGAGCGAGACGAGCGGTGACATCCCGTGGTAACGGAGCCCGCCGGCGTGGATCGGCTCGGGGATGAAGTCGTGACCGAGCGTGTGCATCTTCGCGACCGGGGCCATCTTTGCAGTGTCGCCGAAGTCGTAGGCGTAGATGCCGCGGGTCAGCGAGGGAGCGGCCTCGGGCTCGACCGCGATGATCCGGTGCGTCGCCCCATCCCGGAAGTTGCGACCGAGGAACGGGAACGCGATGCCCCCGAAATTCGACCCGCCGCCGGTGCAGCCGATGACGATATCGGGCGATTCGCCGGCCATCCCCATCTGCTCGATCGCCTCCTGCCCGATGACGGTCTGGTGGAGCAGGACGTGGTTCAGCACCGAGCCGAGCGAGTACTTCGTGTCGTCACGGGTCGCGGCGTCCTCGACCGCCTCGCTGATGGCGATCCCGAGCGAGCCGGGGTTGTCGGGCGTCTCGGCGAGGACCTTGCGGCCGTAGTTCGTCGTCGACGACGGGCTCGGGACGACCTCGGCCCCGTAGGTCTCCATGAGGATCCGGCGGTACGGCTTCTGGTCGTAGCTCGCCCGGACCATGTAGACCTTGACCTCGAGGCCGAAGTAGGCGCCCGCAAACGCGAGTGCGCTCCCCCACTGGCCGGCGCCGGTCTCGGTCGCCAGGCGGGTCACGCCCTGCTCCTTGTTGTAATACGCCTGGGCGAGCGCCGTGTTCGGCTTGTGGCTGCCGGCCGGGCTGACACCCTCGTACTTGTAGTAGATGTGCGCCGGCGTATCGAGAGCCGCCTCGAGGCGATGGGCCCGGTAGAGCGGGCTCGGCCGGTAGAGGGTATAGGCCTCGCGGACCGGCTCGGGGATCTCGATTTCGCGCTCGGTGCTGACCTCCTGGCCGATGAGCGCCATCGGGAAGAGCGGAGCGAGGTCGTCCGGCCCGATGGGCTCGAGCGTCGCCGGATGAAGATACGGCGAGGGAGCGACGGGCAGGTCGGCCGCGATGTTGTACCAGGCGCGCGGAATCCGGTCCTCGTCGAGGACGAACTTCGTCCGACGGGTCATGACGTGCGCCATGGCAGCTCCCTCTCGCTCGTGCGGCCGGATCGGCCGGATGGGCAGCCTACCGCGCGGCGCGCCGACGGCGCAACGACCGGCGCTTCGGTGTCGCGAAGCGCGCCGCCACTGCCGACAGGGCGATCGGCAGGACGACGATGACGCCGCCCTTCGTACCGGAGTTGCCGTGCTCGCCCGGGCCCTTGCCGCAGGGCCGGTCGCCGGGCGCTGCTCCCTTGTTCCGGCCGGGCGGCCCATCGACGGCGCCGGGGCAGGGCGGCATCGCCTTCTCCTCCTTGGCCGGCTTCGGGGTGGGCGTCGGCCGCGGGGTGGGTGGCGGCGTCGGCCGCGCCGTGGGCGGCGGCTTGGCGGTCGGTGGCGGATTCGGCGGCGCCGTGGCCGTCGGCGTCGGGTTCGGCGTCGCGGTGGGGGTCGCGATGGGGTTCGGCGGCGTCGGCGGCGTCGCGCTGGACGCCGGCGCCGTCGGGGTGGGGTTCGGCGTCGCGGCAGGCCCGGTCGGGGCGGCCGTGGGGAGCCCCTGGGGCGGGGTCGGCGTGGGTCGGTCGACAATCGCGATGCCGTCGCCCGGGGACGGGCTGGGAACCGCGGACGGGGTCGCGATCGGCGACGGGGCGGGCGACGGGCCGGGGCTCCCCTGCGGCGACGGCGACGGCGAAGGACCGACCGACGGGGTACCGGAGGGCTCGACGATCGGCGAGCCGGTCGTGACCGGGCTCGGGCTCGCGACCGCCACGCCGTCGGGCACTCGCGGGGCGTTGAGCCCCACAGCAAGGGCAAACGTGGCGAGGACGAGGTTGAGGGCACCGAGGGCGACGACGAGCCGGGCGCGCTGGGCTGTCGTCACGTCCGTACACATCTCCATGCCAGCGGGCAGTGCTGCCGGCCCGCGCCCCCGCGGACGATCCGATGGTAGCACTCCCGCCGCCGCCGACAGGTCCGGATTCCTCGTCGCAACGGCGTTCTCGACGTCACGCCAGGACCGCCTCGTGAACCGTTTCGTAGCGTGCGGGCCCACGGCCGGCGACCGTCTCGAGGACCACGACGGACCGCGCGACGAACGAGGTCCGGAGCGACTCGGCGGCCGCCACGAGGCGCTCGGCGACCTGCGGTCCCGCTCGGACGCCATCGGAGCGGGCGAGCGTCAGGTGGGCCCTGAACGGTCGATCCTCGCGCGGCCAGCCCCTGGCGGCAAGGCCGTCGTCGAGCCGCGCCGCCGCCGCGGCCAGCTCCTCGTAGCCGCGAAGCACGCCGAACCAGAGAATCCGCGGCCGTCCGATCGACGGGAACGCGCCCGCCCCGCCGATCTCGATCGGAAACGGGGCGGTCTCCTCCGCCGTCCGATCGACGGCGGCGACGACGCCCGACAGCCGGTCGTCGGTGGTCGGACCGAGGAACCGGAGCGTGAGGTGGAGCCCCTCGAGCCGGACCCAGCGGACGTCGCGGACGGCTGGATCCGCCGCGGCACGGACTTCCTCGACGACGGCCGCGATCTCGTCGCGGGTCGCCGTGGGGATCGGGACGGCCACGAACAGGCGCCGCCCCGGCGCGTCGTCGGCCGCCCGACCTCGCCTCATGTTGCGGGACGCGATCACGTCGCGGGGCGCGATCGCTCCGCCTCCTCCCGCTCGAACAGGGCCCGATCGGTGAGGAGCACGTCGCGGGCCCGCTCCGCCTCCCGCCATCCGAGGACCTCGGTCTCCTTCGCCTCGAGCAACTTGTACGTCAGGAAGAAGTGCTCGATCTCGATGAGCCGGTGCGGGCGGACCTGCTCGAGCCGCTCGACATGGGCCTGGTGGGGGTCGGCGACCGCGACGCAGAGGACCTTGAAGTCGAAGCCCTTGTCGTCGCGCATCTCGAGCCCCCCGATCGGGCGGGCCCACACGTGACAGCCCGGGAACGTCGGCTCGTCGATGAGGAGCAGCGCGTCGGTGTGGTCGCCGTCGCCGGCTCGCGTCCCTTCGATGAAGCCGTAGTCGAAGTTGTAATGGACGGCGGAGGCGAGGACGCGGTCGAGGCGGATGACGCCGGCCGTCTCGTCGTATTCGTACTTGTTCCGGCTGCCCCGCGGAATCTCGACGACGACCTCGACGACGTCCGGGAAGCGACCGGCGTTGCTGGCCATCGGCCACCTCGATCAGGGACTCAAGTGTAGGCGCAGTTCGCGGCGGGTCCGCCGCGCCCCGGGCGACACGCGGCACGCACGAAAACGCCCGAAGGAACTTGGGAAGCGGTTGCGATGCCGGGACAGACGAGCCTTGATGTGATCGCGGCCGGCCACGTCCCGGATCGGCGGTCGACCAGGGCCGAGCCGTGAAGCTCGGTCCCGACCGGCCGGCGGCGCTGCGGGGGTCACCCCTCGCCTCGCCTGACCGTTCCGACGGCCCCTTCGGGCAAGACCAACACTACGTCCCGGCCCGCCCGCACCGCAATCGGCTTATCCACGAACTTCGCAGACCGTGCCGCCCTCTCGTCCACGAAGTTCGGACCGGTGTGGACGGAATGTGGAGGACTGCCGGCCCCGGATGTGATAGGCGACCGCTCGGTCGCGTGCCGATCCTCGCGCCGGACCGTCTCACCCACCAACCCGATCGTGGTGCACGGGGCCCTGTCGGGTCGCGCGCCTCACCTACCAATCCCCGTGGTGGTACACGCGGCGTTCGGCGCGGAACGCGCTTCCGGCGGGCCTCATCACGTTCGTCGCAACGAGCCGGCCCACTCGCGCCCGACGAACCGCCTGTATCACTGCCCGGGTTGGTATTCGAGATCGGCATCCGAGCGGAATCGAACGGCCCGGCCGCCTGGCCGGGCCGACGGGTTTCGAGGAGCGACGAGCTAGTCGTTGTACAGGCGTTCCTCGATGAGCTTTTCCTGGACCGTGCGGCCGTTCGGGTCGAAGCACGAGAACTCGAAGTGCTTCTCGAACTCGAGGTCGACGTTGTCCTGGCCGCCGCGGTTCTTCTCGACCGAGATCACGACCCAGTCGCGGAACCGCTGCGCCTGGTACGGGTTGAACTCGATGTTGACCTTCGCGACGATGTGGTACTTCTCGTTGAGGATGAGGATGATGTCGGCCTCGTAGTTGATC
>DASTEU010000299.1:0-4376 GCA_035709325.1 Candidatus Limnocylindrales bacterium
CGGCCGAAGGGCTCGAGGTGCTCGCCGCGCGTCCGGGCCACCCCTACGCCGTCCTGGCTGATTCGGTGGCGCCGGCACTTGCCGGCCTCCGCGCGACCCTCGCCGAGGAGGGCCTCTCGTTCGAGGGCTCGCTCGACGATCCGCTCCGCCCGGTCCCGACGGCGATCGGCGGCACGCGGCGGGCCGCGATCCTGCCCGCCGGGCAGGCCGCGGCACTCGCACCCTGGCAGGCCGGCGAGCGCCTCGTGATCTGCGGGCCCGCCGGCTTCAAGGACTTCTGGCCGGCCGCGGTGGCCGCCAGCCTGGGCCGCCCCGCAGTCTGGGGATCGGCAGGCGAGGCCGGGAGAAGCCCGGACCGCGTCGACGCCATGGTGGTCGAGCTGCCGGGGCTCGCCGATCGGCGCAACCTGAATGCGCTCGACCTCGCCCGCTTCTTCGACGACCCGGCGTGGCGGCTCGAGGCGCTCGGGCGGATCGCCGCCGCGGCCGGACCGGCGGCCCGGCGCGGTCCGGTCCGGATCGGCTTCCCGGCGGTCCTCGGCCTCGCCGACCACGCCGCGGTCCTCGACGGCGCGGCCCGCCTCCTGCCCGGTCCGATCTTCGAGATCCCGCTCGTCCCGCCGAGCATTCCCGGCATCCGCCTCTTCCGGGCGCTGCGGGCCGCGCTTCGCGGCCGCGGCGGCGGGCTCATCGTCGGCGAGCCGGTCGTCCGGGTCGACGTGGCGGGCCGCCTTGTGACGCGGGTCGCGGCGTCCGCGGCTGTGCGCGAGCGCCGACTCAGGACCGGTGCGCTCGTCCTCGCCACCGGCGGGATCGCCGGGGGCGGGCTCGTCGGCCACCCCGACGGCCGCCTCGAGGAGCCGCTCCTCGGCCTGGCGGTGGAGGCGCCCTCCGCGGAAGCCTGGCTCGCCGAGGACCCGTCGGACCCGGCCGGTCACCCGCTCGAGGCGGCGGGGATCCGGACGGACCGCGCGATGCGCCCGGTCGATCGGCGGGGCGAGGTCGTCCTCGACAACGTGGCGGTCGTCGGTTCGCTCTTGGCCGGCCAGCGCTATCTCGTCGAGCGATGCGGCGACGGCGTGGCCGTCGCGAGCGGCGCCCGGGCCGCCGCCACCCTCGGCGAGGCTCGCGCCGCCGAACCGGACCGTGACGCCTCGGCCGCAGCGGCCGCCGTGGCCCCGGCGGACGCCGCGACGGATGGCGCGTCCACCCGCTCCCGCCGTGCCGCCCGGAAGACGGCATGACGATCCACGACGTCGTCCGCGAGGCCTCGTACGAGGAGATCCCGCTCTCCGCCGACGATTGCCTCAAGTGCAACGTCTGCAACACCGTCTGTCCCGTCTCGCGCGTGACCGACCTGTTCCCCGGGCCGAAGTACGTCGGCCCGCAGGCCCAGCGCTTCCGCCTCGCGACGCTCGTGCCGCCGCAGAGCGAGGCGTCGCCCCGCGACGCGTCGCCTGACCACACGGTCGACTACTGCTCGGGCTGCGGCATGTGCACGATCGCCTGCCCGGCCGACGTGAAGATCGCCGAGATGAACAACCGGGCCAGGGCCGAGCTCAAGGCCGGCCACCGGCCGCGATTCCGCGACTGGCTGCTCGGCCAGACCGACCTCGTCGGGCGCCTCGGCGGCATCGTCTCGCCGCTGGCGAACTGGACGCTCCGCAACCGGCCGATCCGGGCGCTCATCGAGCTCTTCGTGGGCATCCACCGCCGGGCGCCGCTGCCGGCGTTCGCGGGCTCGACGCTCGCGGCTCGCCTCGAGCGCGAGCGGCGAGCGGGACGGGCCGCCGGGTACGTCCGCGGGTCGGCGGACGCGGGGAACGGCGCCGCGACCCGCGAGCCGCCGCCCGATCGGGCCGTCGTCTTCTTCCACGGCTGCGCCGCGAACTATTACGAGCCGCATGTGGCGATGGCCGCGATCGAGGTCCTTCGACGCAACGGATTCGAGACGATCGTCCCGCCCCAGGTCTGCTGCGGCCTGCCGCTGATGAACAACGGGATCTACGACGCGGCCCGGGGTCGGGCGGCCTCGAACCTGCCCGTCCTCGCCGCGTACGCGAGGCGCGGCTACCGGATCGTCGGGACCTCGACCTCGTGCACCCATACCCTCAAGGCCGAGTACCGCGAGATGCTCGACATCGACGACGACGACGCCCGAGCCGTCGCCGAGGCGACCTGGGACATCTGCGAGTTCCTCGTCGATCTCCACGATGGCGGACGGCTCGACACCCGCTTCGGCGAGCTGGCCGAGACGCTGCCGTACCACGCGCCGTGCCAGCTTCGCGGCCATGGGATCGGGCTGCCGGCGATGGAGCTGTTCGGGCTCGTGCCGGGCCTGACCGCGATCGACATGGACCACGATTGTTGCGGCGTCGCCGGGACGTACGGGCTCAAGAAGGAGAAGTACGACATCGCGATGGCCGTCGGCGAGCCGCTCTTCGAGCGGATCCGCGGGACCGACTCGCCGCAGGCCGCGTGTGACTCGGAGACGTGTCGCTGGCAGATCCAAACCGCGACCGACCGGCCGACCCGGCACCCAATCGAGGTCCTCGCGGCGGCCTACGCGGCCGGAGACCGAGCGGCGGAACAGGCGGCGTCGGCCCGACCGGCGGGCTGATGACCGACCTGGTCGTCGGAGGCGGGGCGGTCGGCAGTCTCATCGCCTGGGGCCTCGCCCGCGGCGGCCGGGACGTGGCGATCGTCCGGCGGCGGCTCGATGGGCCCGCCCGGCCGGGGACGGTCACGGTCGTCGGGCGGACCGGCGAGCGACGTGACGCGGCCGTCACGGAGGTTCGGAGTCCGGCGGACCTCGAATCGGCACCGGAGCTCATCGTGTTCGCGGTGAAGATGTTCGATCTCGAGGCGGCCGTTGCGTCGTGCGACGCGTGGCCTGACGCGGTCGCGCTGACGGTCTCGAACGGCGTCGGCGCCGAGGAACTGGTGGCCGATCGCCGCAGCGGCGGGTTGATCGCGGGCTCCGTGACGGCTTCGGTCGAGGTGGCGCCTGACGGTTCGATCCACCGGCTCAACCGGGGCGGGATCGCGCTCGCACCGATCCGGGGAGCGGTCGAGGGCCTGATCGAGACGCTGATCCGCTCGTTCGGGACGGCCGGCCTGCGGGCGGTCCGCCGCGGCGATGCCGCGGCGATGAAGTGGTCCAAGCTCGTCGCGAATCTCGTGGCGAACGCGACGAGCGCGATCGTCGACGTTTCGCCGGGCGACGTCTACGGCGATCCGGCCCTCTATCGGATCGAGCGGCGCCAGCTCCTCGAGGCATTCGGGCTGATGCGACTGAAGGCGCTCGAGCCGGTGAGCCTGCCCGGTGTCGACGTGCGGCTGCTTCGGCTCGCGTTGCGGCTGCCCGACCCGCTCGTCCGGCCGATCATCCGGCGCGTCGTGGCCGGCGCCCGGGGCCGGAAGGACCCGTCCCTGCGCGTGCACGCGGGTTCGGGGAGCGGCCCGACCGAGGTCGCCTGGCTGAACGGGGCGGTCGCCGAGCGGGCGGCTCGCCACGGGCGCGCGGCGCCGGTCAACCGCCGCCTGGCGGAACTCGTCGCGTCGGTCGTGGCCGATCCCGAGCGCCAGGCCTGGTTCCGCGGGCGGCCGGATCGGCTGGTCGAGGCGGTTGGCGCTCCGGACTGAGCCTGGGCCGGCCTCGCGCCGTCCACGCCGGGACGCCCGCCCGCGTCCTCCGCGACCCTATACTCGCGACCGATGAATGTCGGTGAGGCCGCGATCGCCGCAGTCGTGGTGGTGGTCGCCTACCTCATCGGCGGCATTCCCTGGGGCGTCGTCATCGCCCGGGTGACCGGCGGCCCCGACCCGCGGACCGTCGGCAGCGGCCGCACGGGTGGGGCGAACGTGATGCGGGCGCTCGGACCGCGGGCGGCGGCCGCGTCGGGCCTTCTCGACGTGCTGAAGGGCGTCGTCGCGGTGGTGATCGCGATCGTGGTCGGGGCCGGATTGCTCGTACAGATTCTCGCCGCGCTCGCGGCGATCCTTGGGCACAGCCGCTCGGTGTTCATCGGGTTCTCGGGCGGGCGGGGCATCGCGCCCGGCTTCGGGGGGCTGATCGTCCTGCACCCGATCGCGGCGCTCGTCGTCCTGCCGGTGTTCGCGGTTGTGCTGCTCGTCGCGCGCTACTCGTCGCTGGCGTCGCTGACGGCGACGGCGCTCGGAACCCTCACGGTCGTCGTGACGGTCGTGGCGTTTGGGATGGAACCGCTGCTCGCCCTGTACGCGGTCGCCGCCGCGGGCATGATCTGGCTGTTCCACATCGACAACATCCAGCGGCTGCTGGCGGGCTCCGAGCGGCGGATCGAGTTCCGGCGCCGGTAGGGCTCGTTCCGTCGCCTGGTTGGCCATCTGGCGGC
>DASTEU010000300.1:0-12757 GCA_035709325.1 Candidatus Limnocylindrales bacterium
CCGCTCAAGGACCTGGGCTTCCTCCCACCGGAGTTCCGGGTGCTCGCGACGCCGGCCGCGGTCGTCGCCGGCATCGCCTACAACTTCCTGCCGTTCATGACGCTGCCGATCTACGTCTCGCTCGAGAAGATCGACATCCGACTCGTCGAGGCGGCGAAGGACCTCTATGCCGGTCCCTGGCGGCCGGGCGGGACGGTCGCGGGCGGGGTCCTCGGAGCGATCGTCGGCGGGGTACTCGCCGGGGCGCTCACCTACCCGATCCTTCCGCTGTCGCTCGGCGGGACGCTCCTCGGCGTCGTCATCGGCACGTTCTTCGTCTCGGAGTCGTTCCTGCGGGTGGTCCTGCCGCTCTCGCTGCCGGGCGTCTTCGCCGGCTCGCTCCTCACGTTCATCCCGGCGATGGGCGACTTCGTCAACGCCGAGCTGCTCGGCGGCAGCCCCCAGACACGGATGATCGGCAACGTCATCCAGAGCCGCTTCCTCGACAACAACGACTACCCGACGGCCGCCGCCCTCAGCTTCATCCTCATGGCCGCGATCCTCGCGATGGTCGCGATCTACGCCCGGCTGCTGGGCACGCGCGAGCTGACGAGCGCCCGATGAACGCGTCGAGCGCCGGCGACGCCGCCCGGCCGCCGGCCGCCGTGCGGGCCGGGCGCTTCATCACCCGCAACGTCCTCTACGTCTACACGGCGTTTGCGATCCTCTACCTGATGCTGCCGGTCGCGATCATGGCCCTCTTCAGCGTCAACGATCCGCCGGGCAAGAGCAATGTCGCCTGGCACGGCTTCAGCCTCGAGGCCTGGCTGCATCCGTTCGGCGTGCCCGGGCTCCTCCAGGTCGTCGAGACGAGCATCGCGGTCGCCTTCCTCTCGACGCTCGTGGCGACCGCGCTCGGGACGCTCATCGCCCTGGCCCTCGTCCGCTACGACTTCCGTGGCTCGGCCGCGACGAACACCCTGATCTTCCTGCCGATGGCGACGCCGGAGCTCGTTCTCGGCGCGTCGCTCCTGACGCTCTTCGTGGCGATCGGCCAGCCGCCGTTCTTCCCGACGAACTTCCTGACGATCCTGATCGCCCACATCATGTTCAACATCAGCTACGTCGTCGTGACCGTCCGGGCGCGCCTCTACGGCTTCGACCGCCATCTCGAGGAGGCGGCGATGGACCTCGGGGCGAACGAGCTCACGACCTTCCGCAAGGTGACGTTCCCGATCATCCTGCCGGGGATCATGGCGGCGGCCCTGCTCGCGTTCAGCCTGTCGATCGACGACTACGTCATCACGAGCTTCACCGCCGGGCGGACCTCGACGTTCCCGATCTTCATCTGGGGCTCGGCCCGGATCGGCGTGCCGGTCCAGGTCAACGTCATCGGCACCGCGTTCTTCCTGATCGCGGTCGGCTTCGTGGCGGTCACGACGCTCCTCCAGGGCCGCGCGAACCGGCCGCCGCGGCCGGCCCGACGCGCAGGCGCGGAGACCGCTGCCACCGCGGATCGGGCGCTGGCTCCCGCGACAGAAGTCTGATGGGCGAGGGCGTCATCGAGGTCGTGCCCGCGACCGGCGGCCGCTGGGACGACGTTGCCCGCGTCCTGGGCCCGAACGGCGACCGGGGCTGCTGGTGCCAGGCCCCCCGCGGGTTCGCTTCCGGATACGGTCGCGACGAGCCCGGGAGGCGCCGCGAGCTCCTCCGCGCGCAGCTCGACGAGGACCCGCCGGCCGGGATGCTGGCGTACCTCGACGGCGAGGTCGCCGGCTGGTGCGGCTTCGGGGTCCGCACCCGGCTGCCGCGCCTCGAGCGATCCCGCACGATCCCGAAGGTCGACGACCGGCCGGTCTGGTCGATCCTCTGCTTCAACGTCCGGACCGGATTCCGCCGCAAGGGAGTCGCGGCCGCGCTCCTCGCCGGCGTCGTCGACTTCGCCCGCCGGTCGGGGGCGCCCGGCGTCGAGGCCTACCCGATCGACCCCGAGGGCGGCCGGGTCGACACGAGCTTCGGCTACGTGGGGGTCACATCGATGTTCGAGAAGGCCGGCTTCGAGCGGATCGTCGAGACGAGCGCCCGCAGCGACTCGCGGCCGCGGATCCTCGTGCGCCTGATGTTCTGATCTCCCCGGTCAGCCGGCGCGCAGCCGCCCGAGGACCTCGTCGTGGAGGAGCCCGTTCGTCGCGAGGAACGAGCCGCTGTCGATGACCCGCCGGCCTTCCAGGTCGCTGACGCGGCCGCCGGCTTCCTCGACGAGGACCGTCGGCGCGGCCGCGTCCCACGCCGAGAGCTCGACCTCGACCATCGCCTCGGCGGCCCCCTCGGCGAGCAGCGCGTACCCCCAGAAGTCGCCGAAGCCGCGCTCTCGCCATGCCGCGGCGAGCAGGGCGCGGAAGCCCGGGGCTCGACCGGATGCTTCGAGGTCGTGACCCGAACCGTAGAAGACCTGGGCGTCGGCAATCGCCGCGACCCGGGACACGCGGATCCGGCGGGGGGTGGCGTCGCCGCTCCCGCGCACCCAGGCTCCGCCGCCGCGCCGCGCCCACCACCGCTCGCGGAGGGCCGGCGCCGAGATCACCGCGGCCTGGAGCTCGCCCTCGCGCTCGACGGCAATCAGCGTGGCGAAGATCGGCACGCCCCGCATGAAGTTGTGGGTCCCGTCGATGGGATCGACATACCAGCGCGTCGCCGCATCGCCGGCCTCGGTGCCGTACTCCTCGCCGACGAGTCCGTGGTCGGGGTGGGCGGCTGCGAGCCGCGACCGGATCGCCCGCTCGATCGCCGTGTCGGCCTGGGTCACGAACGTGCGGTCCGGCTTGGCCCGGATCTCGAGGTCCCGACGGAACGCCGCCCGGGCAAGCTCGTCGGCTTCGTCGCAGGCCTCGTGGGCGAGGGCGAGCCAGCGGTCCAGCTCCGACTCACTGCCGCGCCTCAGTGAGGCCGACCAGTCGGCCCCGAACCCCGCGTCCTCCGTCACGCGCCTCCCTCCTCGGTCCCTCCCGTGCCGGAAGCCTAACGATCAGTGGCAGGCCGCGCTGCCCCGGTCCGAGAACGGCCCGCTCGTCGCGATGAATTCCCAGTCGTAGCGGCCGTCGCGCAGCGTGAACTTCAGGACCCCGTGGCTGACGACAGCCCGGAGCTCGCTGTTCGCGGCGATCTCCTCGAAGTCGCGGAGCCGCACGCCGCCGGTCCCGACGACGAACTGGCGGAGCCCTGCCTCACGGTCCTCGTTCGCGTCGGGGTCCTGTGGCGCGAAACGTTCGTAATCGTGGTCGTGGCCGTTGATCACGACGTCCGCGCCCGCCTCGTAGAGGACGTCCCAGAACGGCGCGACGTCACGGTCGTTGCCGTGAAAACCGGAGCTGAAACGGGGGTGGTGGAAGATCGCAGCCGTGCACTCGGCGTCGCTGGCGGCCAGGTCGTCGATCAACCAGCGGACCTGGTCGGAGTCCTCCTCGCAGTCGACGTGGCTGCAGTTCGAATCGAGCATCACGACGTGCCACGTCCCCAGGTCGAACGAGTACCACGTCTCGCCGTCGGGTCCGACCGCCGCGTCGCCGAAGTACTCGAGGTAGGGCCGCGCCTCGTCGGTGTCGTAATCGTGGTTGCCCGCGACCGGCCGGGTCCGCTCGAGGTGTCGACCCCAGGTCGGGCCGTAGCAGTCCCGGAACTGGCGCTCGGTGCCGCTGCCGTAGGCGAGATCGCCGGCGGCGAACACCGTTCCAGGGATGTCGTCGAGCAGGTTGGCAGTCGCCTCGTCCTCCTCGTAGGAACAGCCTGCAATGTCGCCGGCTCCCACCAGAACCGGATCCTCGCCCGACGGCTCGAGCGAGGGCGGGTCGGTCGGTGGCGACGGTTGGCCGGACGGATCCGGATCGGATGCCGACGGGAAAGTGGTGGCGCTCGCCGGCCCGGAGGAAGGCTGTGTCGGCCCCGGGCTGCCGCTCGCGGAGCGTTCGATCGGCGGCCGCGAGTTGACGGCGACCACGATCCCGGCGAGCAGGATGAGGGTGGCGACGAACGCGACGACGAGCAGTCCGGCATCGCGAGCGTAGGTACGGCGCTGGTCCGACATGGGTCCCGTAGCCTAGCCGAGGCCAGTCCCGGTCGCGTTGCGCCCCGAGGTCAACCGCGCTGCGGCGCGTTGCGGCCGCCGGGCAGGTCGCCGGGCAGGTCGCCGGGCAGGTCCCCGAGGCCCAGGCGGGCCACGATCTCGTCGTCGTCCATCTCGCCGGTCGGGACCCAACCGAGCCGCTCGTAGAACGGACCCGGGCCGTCAGGGTGCGGTACCCAGCTCGTGTAGAGCTCGGTGCCGCCGCGACGGCGCACCTCCTCGATCGCGAGTCGGACGGCTGCGGTGCCGTGGCCGCGGCGCTGGCGCTCGGCGCCGATCATCAATCGCCACAGCCAGAACGACCGGCCGTCCTCCTCGTCGGGGTCGATCTCGAGCATGAGGAAGCCGACGACCTCGTCGCCGGCCACGACGGCGCGCGGCCAGGCGATCGCCGCCTCGGCGACGGCCTGGGCCAGCGACCAGGCGTTCGGCGCGACGAAGGCTTCCTGACCGGGGGCCACCACGAGGTCGTAGACGCGCTTGACGTTCGATTCGTTGATCGGTTCCAGGCGAACCGCGTCGTGCGTCACCGGTGGCTCCCTCGTCACGTGCTGCTGTGGTGGATCCGACGCAGAATTGTGCCGTGACGACCGACCCGCTCGCCCGCCTCCGTGCCATCTGCCTGGCGCTGCCGGGCGCCACCGAGCGGCTCAGCCACGGCGAGCCGACCTGGTTCGTCGAGGACAAGCGCGTCTTCGTCACGTTCGCCGACCACCATCACGACGACCGCCTGGCCTTCTGGTGCGCCGCGCCGGACGGCGTCCAGGAGTCGCTCGTCGCGTCCGACCCGGAGCGCTTCTTCGTGCCGCCGTACGTCGGCCACCGCGGCTGGCTCGGGGTCCGCCTCGACGTCCCGGTGGACTGGGACGAGATCGAGCGGATCGTCGGCGAGGCGTGGCTCGTCGTTGCGCCGACCCGCCTGCGGTCCCGCGCCGGGCGGCCGGCGGCAGGCTGACTTCGGAGGGGCGCCGGAGTCGGCAACGAGTCGGGCTCTACCCCCGAGACCGACTACGGGTCGAGGCGATAGAAGCGGAACGTGTCGTGTTCGATCGGGAGGATCGTCATCCCGGCGAAGCCGGCGTCGCGGGCCATCGCCTCGATCGCGCTCGGCCGGAGCACGGTGCCGGTCGCGACCGACGGCTGGTCGGCCAGGCCGTTCGCCAGGCACATCACGATGCTGTAGGCGTACATCAGCCGCTCGGTCTCGTCACCGGGAGCGGTGAACTGCTCGGCGACGCGCTCGTCGGCGACGAGGACGGCTCCGCCCGGGGCGAGGAGATCGCGGGCCGCCCGGAGGACGGGGACCGGCTGGGCCATGTCGTGGAGCGCCTCGAAGATCGTGACGAGGTCGTAGCGGCCGGCGAGCGCCGGGTCGGCGGCGTCACGGGCCGCGAACGTGACCCGCTCATGGAGTCCCTCGCCGATCTGGGCCAGGGTCGCGTTCGCCGACTCGATCGACCCGGCATCCACGTCGAGGCCGTCGACCCGGGCGTTCGGGTAGCCACGGGCGATCGCGATCGTCGACCAGCCCGTGCCGCAGCCGACGTCGGCGACGCGGCCGCCCGACGTGGAGCGTAGCCGTGCGTCGATGTCCGGCAGGGCCGGAATCCACGAGGTCGCGAGGTGGTTGCCGAACTGGGGCCGGTTGATCGCGGCCTGGGCCTCGACGACATCGGACCCGTAATCGGCCCAGGCGACGCCCTCACCGGTCCGGTAGGCGCGCATGAGCAGCGGCATCGCCTGCGCCGCACCGACGACGAAGCGGGCCATCGGGGCCATCAGAGCGACATCGTCTGGCTCGAGGACGACCTGGGCGTGGCCGTCGGGCAGCGAGTACCGTCGGGCTCCGGGCTCCGCGTCCGTCGCGTCGACCTCGAGGAACGAGGCGACGGCCTGCTGCTCGAGCCACTCCCGCGCATAGCGGGCGTCGATGCCGGCGGCGGTCGCCAGCTCTTCGGGCGTGGAGGTGCCTCGCTCGCGGAGCGCCGCATAGAGGCCGAGCCTGTCGCCGAGATAGACCGACAGCAGCTCGAACGCCCCGAGCGTGGCCTCGAACAAGCGTCCGGCCAGGGCGTCGCGGCGTTTGTCGGGGGAAACGGGGGTCAGTGTGGCCATGGTTCGTGGGTGTCTCCTGGGGCTGCCCGGCGCGCTCCCGACGGCCGGGTCGGCGGGCATCCTACGCTCCGGTGGCCCGCTCGTCGTTGGACGAATGTCGGTGATTTCGACACGTCGCTGATGCGTCGGCGGCCAGAACGAGTCTGGACGAACCGGCGCGGATGCCCGCAGACTTCGAGGATGGCGCGGTATGCCCACGCACAGATGAGCCGGCTCGCCCGCTCGGCCGAATACGCCGATACCGGAGGCCATCCATGACGAACCACCGCCAGCTCGCCGGCATTGCCATCGCGGTCGTCCCCGGCCTCGTGCTCGCGATGATCCTCGGCGCATTCGCCTATCGCCCGATCTCGCCCGGCACGGCGCCGGACGACGTCGCGGTCCTCGACGGCACAGACGTCGCGCCCGGGTTCGCGTCGCCGGGGACCGGCTCCATCGGCCCCGGCGGCTCGGCGGCGCCGGGCGCGGTGCCGGGCGGCGTGCCGGGTTCGGCCGGCGTCCCCGGGTCGGGCGGGCCTGTTGGCGGCCTCGTCGGCCCCGACGGGTCGCCGATCGCGCCCGACGGCGTACCCCTGGCCGGCGCGACCGGTGCGCCCGGCTCTGTCGGCGGTCCTCCCGGCGCGACGCCGGCGCCCGGATCGACGCCCGCTCCAGCTCAGCCGATCGCGCCGACCGCGGCCCCGATCGCGACGCCGGCTCCCACGGCACGGCCGACTCCCGCCCCGACTGCGGCCCCGACGCCGGCCCCCACGCAGCCGCCGACGCCGGCGCCCACGCCGGCTCCGACGCCGGAACCGCTTCCGGATCCCACGCCCCCGCCTCCACCGCCCCCGCCGGAGCCCACACCTGAGCCCACGCCGGAGCCCACGCCGGAACCGACGCCGACGCCGCTCGTGTGCCTGCCGATCGTCGGCTGCGTGTGATTTCGGCTCCTCGCGCCGGCTCCTGAGGCGGTCTTCGCCCGCCGGGTCGGGCGACCCTGGGCCCGCCTCGGGGGACGTTCGGTTCAGCCGGCCGGGGCGGCCTCGCGGAGCGCCTCGGGCAGCGTTCGGTGGATCTCGACCGGCCGGATGTAGCGGTCGATCATCTCCATCGAGCCGTTCACACCGAGTTCGGTGTAGAGGAACGCGATCTTGCGCCGCTGGGCGGCCAGGATCTCCTCCTTCGCGTCGAGATCCCACAGCTCGCGCTTGAACGGCCCGATCGCCTTCTTGCGCGTCGTGTAGACGAACTGCTGATCGGTCTGGTCGTCCTTGCGCTCGTCCTCGGCGTTCTCGAAGCACCAGCCCTCGATCGCCTCGTGGAGCTCCTTCGGAAATGCGGGGTGCTCGTAGAGCGTGTTCTGGAAGCCGGTCGCGAGATGGATCTCGGCCGTCTCGACGGCCGGGAAGCGGTGGAACAGCTCGTCCGGCAGCGTCGAGGCACCGTGCTGGACCGCTCCGGCGAGGCCCGCCTCCCGAGCGACCTCGCCGAGCCGGCGAAGCACCTCGAAGTCGAGCTTGACCTCCGCGACGCCGCCGCCCGGGAGCGGCACGCCACCGTGCGAGGTGCCGGTCTGGACGCTGACCTTCGAGAGCCCGATCGCGCCCGGAGCCCGGGCGTCGAGTTCGCGGCGGAAACCCTCGAGGTAGGCCCCGAGCTCGCCCTCGGTGGAATTCTGCTTGCCGACCTCGCCGATCTCGCCGCCGACGCTGATCGTCACGCCGTCGGCCTCGAGCGAGCGGATGAGCGCGGTCAGCTCGGCCGCGCGGGTGTAGTTCTCGCGCTGCTCCTCGTCGAGATTCGGCTTCGAGAGATCGACGAGCGTCGACGAATCGATGTCGATGTTGCGGTAGCCCGCGGCGACCGCCAGGCGGCAGGCCCGCCGGATCTCCTCGGTGACCGCCTCGGGGTCCGCCGCGTACTTCTTCGCGTTGAACTGGTAGTGGTCGCCCTGGATGAAGACGGGGTGCCGCCAGCTCGCGGCGATCGCCCCGGCCAGCACCGAGGTCGCGTAGTCGATCGGCCGCTGGAATGTGTATGTCTGCTCGCTCCGGGCGAGCTCGAGGATGACCGCGCCGACGTCGGCCGCGTCGGCGGTCTCGAAGACGGTCCGGGCCATGTCGAACGTCTGGGCCCGGATGTTGAGCGCGGGAACGGTGAAGCCATGGACCTCGCCGCGGCCGCGGGCCATGTAGAGCTCGTGGATGCTGGCCGTCCGGGCGCCCAGCGCCTGGGCCGCCTCGTGGACGAGCCACTGGGCAACCTCCACGATCGGACCGTCCTCGGCGAACGCGGCCGTCCAGGCCAGGTCCCGGACGACCTCGCCGCGGAACGCCCGCTCGTCGTCGACGACGAGCCGCTCGTCGGCGACGTGGGCGGCACCGCCGAGCCTGGCCAGCAGATCGGGGACGGACTCGGCGACGTGGGGCATGGGACGGTCTCCTGAGGGTGGTGTCGGTGAAGTGCCCTCATGGTAGACCGAGGCGTGCCGGGCGGCCTCGGGCCGAGCGGCCTTCCTGCGCGATCCGCGCCGTCTAAGGCACAGCCCCGCGCACCGACCAACCGGCGAACGTCACGCGTACCAAGGGCAGGTGGGTGAGCGTCCATCATGGTAGCCCGTGCGCTTGACCGAACCGTTTCGGTGAACCGGTCGTCAGGGAAAGGAGGGAGGGCGGCAACTGGACGCGATTCGACGCGCACGGAGTGGAGATCGAGATGCGTTTGCGGAGCTCGTGGGTCTGCACGGCGGGTGGGTCCACCGGCTTGCGGTCGTCATCGTCGGACCGGAGGAAGCGGCCGACGTCACCCAGGACGTGCTGCTCCGAGCCTGGCGCGAGCTCCCCCGACTCCGTGACGACACACGTTTCGAAGCCTGGTTGCGGCGGATTCTCGTCAACCGCTGCCGGGACGTCGGCCGAGCGAAGGGCCGGCGCGTCGTCGAGATCGAGCTCGATCCCGCCACAGGCGCCGTACCGTCCGCGGATGGGCTCGATACCGCCGATCGAACCGTGGATCTCGACGCCGCCCTCGCCCGGCTGTCGGTCGATCAGCGCGCAGTGATCGCCCTCCACTTTGCCGCGGATCTGACGTTGGCCGACGTAGCGGCCACGATGGGACTCCCCATTGGAACCGTGAAGTCACGACTCAACACCGCCCTGATCCATCTCCGCACCGAACTCGGTCGGGACGAGGGCAACCGATGACGGACGACCACGACCCCACGTTGGAACGTCGGTTGCGGGACCGCTTCGCGGCGATCCCTCCACGGCTGCCTCCGGATGTCGCCGACACCCTCTCCGCCCGGATGGCCGCCACCGACCAGGCGCGCGGTCGGCCGATCGTTCCACTCGTCCTCGTGGCCGCGGCCGTCGCGATTGGCGCGATCGCCGCGATGTCGGGGGCTCTGCGATCAAATCCGGTCTTGTCGCCGACTCCGACCGGAGGCGTCAGCGCTGCGCCTTCGCCTTCGGTCGCTTCGCAATTCGACAGCCTCGCCGCCGGAGCCGTCGTGCGGGCTACCGCCGACATCGCGCTCGACGTGGCGGGCGGGTGGACCATCCACGCCGGACAGAAGGCCTTCGTCGTCGAAGGTCCATTCGTCGATGCGACCGGCGACTCCGTGTATCGCCTCCAGACCTGGGGCGACCTGACAAACGGCATCAAGCCCGACACCGTGTTCGGACTCATTGACGCCGACTCCGCGGAGGCTGATCTCGTGCCTGCCCCTCCCCGGTGTCCGGACGGGGAGCCGATGCTGGCCGAGGTCGCCCGGCTCCATCCGTTCGAGCGGCTCGTCTGCTTCGGCGCTCGCGAGTTGACATTCGGCCCGGTCACCGCATCGACCGTCGAGTACGGCGGCAAGACCTCATCCCGCTGGATCTCAGCAGAAGGCCGACCCGACTTCTTCACGGGACTCCCCTACTACTCGGCCGATCCGACCATCTCCATCGCCGATGGCGAATTCGTCACCGTGACCGGGCACTTCGACGAGCCGTCGTCCGCGAACTGCGGTGACCTGGCTGCGGTCACCTGGTGTCGAGAGCGGTTCTTCATCACATCGGCGACGCCGGCCGAGATGCCTGCCTTCGTCCTCCGGGGCGCGTGGCGCGAGATCGCCCTTTCTCCGATCAGCGGTCGGACCGAGCATCGACTCGTCTGGACCGGCTCCGAAGTGCTCGTCTGGGGCGGTTACGCCTCGGACGAGAATACGAGCGTCTTCGACGCGAACGCTCCGAGCGACGGCGCCGCCTACGATCCGGCCGCGGACTCCTGGCGCTTGATCCCTGCCGCGCCCATCGCGGGACGAGGATCGCCGATCGTCGTCTGGACCGGAACCGAGATGCTCGTCTTCGGGGGCGGAACGTTCGACGCGGCTGGCGAGCACCCACTCCTCGACGGCGCGGCGTACGATCCGGCGACCTCCCGCTGGCGAGCGCTGCCACCGGCGCCGCTGAGCGGTGGGGCGACCGTTGGTGGATGGCTCGCGGACCGCCTCGTCGTCGTGACCAACGACGCGGCGGCTGCGTACGACCCAGTCAGCAACAGCTGGACACCGTTGCCGCGGGCCCCGATTCGACCCGATTGGCGGAGCGCCGTCGTCGCCGGCGGCCGACTCGTCGTCATCGCCTTCAGCGACGGTGCGACGCCACCGGTCCAGGAGGCGACGCTCGACCCGGCGACATGGACCTGGGCGTCGGCCGATCTCACGATGGATCCGCTCCTGGCCGGGATCGATTTCGTCGGGATCGGCGACCGTCTTCTGAGCCCGTCCACCGGAATGACCTTCGATCCCACCACTCGTGTCTGGGCGTCAGTGACGCCCTGCGAGCGCGTTTGGGGCGGCATCTGGACGGGACGTCACGTGATCGGCATCCAGGGCGCCTGGGACGCGGTGACAGACCGCTGCCTTGACGTGCCGCCGTCGCCGCCTCGTCAACCACCGTTCGACGACACGAACGGCCGCGAGTTCGCGACGGCAGTCTGGACCGGCGAGGAATACATCACGTGGAGCGGCGGCACCGGAGGTGACATCGTCTGGGTCCCCAAGGACGGCGCGGCCTTCCGTCCGGAGCCCTGAGTCGCGGTCGCGCACGCTGCCGCCCTCAGAACTGGGGCTTGACGACCATGAGCAGGATGATCGCGATTAGCAGGACCGTGAGCAGCATCCCGCCCTGCTGCACGCGCTTGACGAGCGGCGGCAGCTCCGGGGGCGGGCCGGCGGCACCGGGCGGCGGCGGCGTGGAGGTCATCGCGATGATCCGGTTGATGATGCCCCGCTGGTAGAAGAACGAGTAGCCGTACGCGATGACGTAGAGGACGATCGCGATCCCGAGCCACCAGTTCGCCCGCGCCGACGGGTCGATGCCGCGGACGAGCATCATCGCGGCTCCGGTGATCGGCAGGGTGATCCCGATCGGGTAGACGAGCCGGTCCGCGATCGAGTGCGACACGCGGGTCGCGAAGTTCGCGTGCTGCGGTTCGCCGCCACCCATCGCCCCGATGATCGGGAAGGCGAAGCTCGGCCCGAAGGCCACGATCGCCCCGAGCACGTGCAGGAACAGCAGCCACGGAAACAGCCAGTCGAGGTTCGTCAGCACGGACCACCCTCCATCCCCGAAGTCCCGGGCGGGCGAGGGCTCGCGCCGCCCCGCCGGCCGGCGCCGGTCAGCCGCGATTATCCGACGTGGCGGGTGCGGCCGGAGACGAAATCGACAAGGACGTATTCGCCGAGACGTTCGGGCGTCGCGTAGAAGGCCCGGCCGCGGTTCATCCGGGTCACGAGCGCGACGAACTCCGCGAGGGCCCGCGACCGTTCGAGCATGAACGTGTTGATCGTGATCCCGTCCTTCGTGCAGCGGCGGACCTCGCGGAGCGTCTCCTGGATCGTCCGGCGCGTCGGCGGGTAGCTGAACTCGACCTGGCCGTCCTCGAAGTGGGCGGTCGGCTCGCCGTCTGTGATGACGACGATCTGGCGGTCGCCGCCATGGTGGCGGGCGAGGATCCGGCGGGCCAGCATCAACCCGTGCTGCAGGTTCGTGCCGTACTCGTAGCCGTGCCAGGTCAGCTCGGCGAGGGCATCGGAGCGGAGCTCGCGGGCGTAGTACGCGAACCCGACGACCGCGAGGTCGTCGTGGGGGAACTGGGTCCGGATCAGCGTGTCGAGCGCGACCGCCACCTTCTTCGCGGCCAGGAAGCAGCCTCGCAGGAGCATCGAACGGCTCATGTCGACGAGGAGGACCGTCGAGGTCCGGGTCAGCTGCTCGGTCCGGAAGACCTGGAAGTCGGCGGCGGAGAGGCGGACGGCCGCACCCTCGCGAGCCGCCGGCGCATTCTCTGGGCGGCGCAGGGCGTTCTCGATCGTGCCCCGGATGTCGAGGTGGAACGGGTCGCCGAACTCGACCGGCTTCGTCGTCTCCTCGCGCTCCCCTCCCCGGCCGGCGCGATCGATCCGGTGTCCGCCGAAGGCGTCGCGGGACAGTCGCGCGAAGAGGTCGTCGAGGACCTCCTGGCCGATCCGCCGGCTGCCCCGGGGCGTGAGCTCGAGCCGTTCCCCGCGGCGGG
>DASTEU010000301.1:0-3227 GCA_035709325.1 Candidatus Limnocylindrales bacterium
GCTGGTTCCACGCCCCGTACCGGCCGGCCGACCCCCGCGCCTGGCGCTGAGGGTCGCCTGCCCCGGAGACCCGATGACGAACGCGACGCTCGACCGACTCCTCGCCGTCCTGGTTTTCCTGATGGCGGCGACCGGGCTGGCGTCGCTCCGGGTCGGTTCGCCCGACGGCGGCTGGCTGTTCGTCCTTCACGGACTCCTCGGCGGGTGCCTCGCCGCGGCGGTCGTCCTCAAGCTCCGTCGTTCCCTGCCGGCCGCGATCCGCCGAGGATCGATCATCCGCCTCGGCCTGGGCCTGCTCGTCGCGCTCGTCGCCTCCGCGGCGCTCGTGGGCGGGTTCGCCTGGGTGGCGAGCGGCCGACTCCTCGCGACCGGGACCTGGACCGTCCTCACCCTCCATGCCTGGGCCGGCCTCGTCCTCGTGCCGGTCGTCGCCGTCCACCTCGTGCCCCGCCGCTGGCGGCTCCTCCGACCGGGCCGGCGCTCCGCCGGCGTGACGAAGCGCCCGATCTCGCGGCGATCGCTCCTCGCCGTCGGCGGCCTCGCCCTCGCGGGCGGCACGCTGGCGGTCGTCGCGGCGATCCTCGACCGCGTCAACGGCGGCGAGCGGCGCTTCACGGGTTCGCGGGCCCTGCCCGCCGGCGGGATCCCGCCGGTGACGACGTTCTTCGGCGAGCCGACGCCGCCGGTCGACGCCGCGACGTGGCTGGTCCACGTCTCCGGGCGCGTGGCCCGGCCGGGCGTCTGGTCGCTCGCCGACCTCGACGCCCTCGGCGCCACCGACCTGACGGCGATCCTCGACTGCACGTCGGGCTGGTGGATCGAGACCGGCTGGCGCGGCATCCCGCTCGGCGCGCTCCTCGCGGCCGCGGGTGCGGCACGGGGCGCGCGGAAGGTCGTGGTCCGGTCGGTCACCGGCTGGACGACGGAGATCTCGGCGGCGGAGGCGGACGCTTGCCTGCTCGCGACCGAGGTCGCCGGGGTGCCGCTCCCCGCCGGCAACGGGGCGCCGATCCGCCTCGTGGCGCCCGACCGGCGCGGCCTCGACTGGGTGAAGTGGGTCGACCGGATCGAGGTCGCCTGAGGAGTCGGGGCAAAGACGCGCCTCAGCTCAGCTTCGGCAGCTCCTGGAAGTCGGTCTGGGCCGGCCCGAAGAGATCGCCCAGTTCGGCCACCCGATCGAGGACGTTGCGGATCGTGAACGAGTTCGCGCGCAGATCCGGCTCGTCGAGCTCCGCCCAGCGGATCGGGGCCGAGACCGCCGCACCGGGCACCGGTCGGACCGCGTACGGCGCGACGAGGGTCTTGATGTAGGTGTTCTGCGTGTAGTCGAGCCGGGCCCGGCCCTTGCGATCGGCCTTGCTCCACTCCCCCGACACGAGATCGGGGACCAGCGCCCCGATCGCCCGCGACAGCTTCTCGACCCAGTCACTCGTCTCGCTGAAGCCGTACTTCGGGACGATCGGCAGCCAGGCCTGGATTCCGCGCTTCCCGGTCAACTTCGGGTATGCCCGGACGCCGAG
This sequence comes from Candidatus Limnocylindrales bacterium, assembly GCA_035709325.1. Taxonomy (GTDB): domain Bacteria; phylum Chloroflexota; class Limnocylindria; order Limnocylindrales; family CSP1-4; genus CF-46. The sequence continues at coordinate 1,521 of DASTEU010000301.1, forward strand.
GTGCTCGAACGCGGTCCGGTAGAGGCGGGCGAGCGTCAGCGTTTCGTCCCACGTCGTCTTCTCGCCCGGGTCGATGTCGATGAGGGCGAAGGTCGGGCGCTCCGGGGCGTCGAGGCGACCGGTCCAGGCGTGGACCTCGAACGACGCCTGGTTGCCGAGCCAGCACAGCGCCGCGACCTCGTCGGCGACGAGATGGGTGTTCGCCTCGCGTTCGTCGACGCCGGTTTCGGTCCAGCGGCGGAGCCAGTCGGGCGCGGTCGAGGGGATGTCCTTCTGCCAGAAGCTCGGCCCGCCGACGCCGTTCGGGAAGCGGTGGAGGTTGAGCGGCCGTTCGGCGAGGTGCGGCAGCATCGCCGGCCCGATCCGGGCGAAGTAGCCGATCAGCTCCCGCTTCGTGATTGGCGCGTCGGTGGTGCCCTCGAGCGGCGGGAACAGGGTCTTGTCGAGGTTCGTGAGCTTGAGCTGGCGGCCTCCGACCGACCAGACACCCTCCTTGCCGAGCGAGGCGAGGGCGGCCATCTCGGCCTCGGTCGCGGAATCCGGCTTGTCCGACGGCGGCGCGGCCGGCGCCGACCGGGACTGGGCCGCGGGAATCTTCTTCGATGCCACGGGTGCGTGCTCCTTCTCGGCCTCGGCGACCGCCCGCTTCGACGCGACGGCCGTCTCACGGGTCACCGACCGCGGGTCGTGACCCTCGTCGATCCCCTTGAACGCGGTCTGGCGGACGAGGCCCTCGCGGGTCCAGCCGCCGATCTCGGCCCGGATGACAAGCTCGGGCTTCACCCAGGTGACCGAACGCAGCTCGCCCTTGCGCTCCGGCGCCGGGTCGAACGCCGCGGCAGGCGTCTCGAGCTCCGCGAGCCGCCGCCGGAGCTCCGCCCGGGTCCGGCCGGTGAAACCGGAGCCGACCTTGCCCGCGAACCGCAGCCGGTCGCCCTCGTAGACCCCGACGGCAAGCGCCCCGAGGTCCTTCGCGTTGCCTTCGCCCGGGGTCCAGCCGCCGACGACGAGCTCCTGCTCGGGGCGGATCTTGATCTTGAGCCACGCCGGCGATCGAGTGCCCGGCTCGTAGCGCGAGCGGCGCAGCTTCGCGAGGATCCCCTCGAGGCCCCGCTCCTTGGCCGCCCGATGGAACTCGACCCCTTCGGTCTCGACGTGAGAGGCGAAGCGGACACGGCCCGACTCGCGCAGGACGCTCCGGAGCAGGCGCTTGCGGTCCTCCAGCGGGACCCGCAGGAGCGAGCGGCCGTCGAGGTGGAGCAGGTCAAAGGCCTGGTAGATGAGGCGACCGGCGGCCTTCGAACCGGCCTTCGAACCGGCGCCCCTCGCGGCGCGACCGGCCCCGCTGCGCAGCCCGCTGATCGCCTCCTGGAGCAGCCCGAAGTCCGGCGCACCGTTCTCGTCGAGGACGACCATCTCGCCATCCACGACCGCCTCGTCCGCGGCAATCCACGACGGCGGGGCGAGGAAGCCCCGGAAGTAGGTGTCGCCGTCGAGGCCCTTCCGGGTGTACGTCCGGACGGCGCCGTGGTCGACGATCGCCTCGAGCCGGTAGCCGTCCCACTTGACCTCGAAGAGCCAGTCCTCGTCGCGGAAGGGCGAGGAGGCGAGCGTCGCGAGCATCGGCGGAACGAATCCCGGCAGCTTCGCCTCGGCGGCCCCCGCGAGATCGATCTCGGCGGCGGCCGCGGGCGTGTCGCTCATCCA
>DASTEU010000302.1:0-2558 GCA_035709325.1 Candidatus Limnocylindrales bacterium
GGCCCGCTTCAGCCTCGACGCACCGTCGCTCCTCGGCACGAACATCGAGGCGCTCCTCGTCGGCGAGGAGGCCTACTACAAGGTCGAGGGCATGCTCGCCGGGATGCTCGGCGCGACCGCGGGCAAGTACACGAAGGCCGAGGTGCCCGAGTCGTCGGGCGAGCCGATGACCGATCCCGAGGAGATCGCCAAGGCGGTCGACGAGGTCCGGGCGGCACTCGACAAGCTGCCGAATCCGCCCACGAAGGGCGCCGACGAGAAGTGCGGCGACCAGGACTGCTACCACGTCACGATCACCGCGACCGCGGACCAGCTCCAGGAGCTCGACCCGACGGGCGGCGCAGCGAGCGGCGACGTGACATTCGACCTGTGGACCCGCCACAGCGACCGCCTTCCGGCCAAGCTGAGCGTCTCGGTCGACAGCCCCGAGGTCGGCACGGTCGGCATGACGTTCGACTTCCGCTACGGCGTCAGCGTCTCGGTCGACGCGCCGCCCGCCGATCAGATCGCCCCGTAGCCCCCTCGGCCTGCACCGCCGACGCGAGCCCGCGACGCGAGCCCGGAGCGACGCTCCGGGCTCGCCGATTCCCGCCCTCTCTCGCCCGTCCGCGAAGCCCCGGTGAAGCGGCCCGACCTACAATGAGCGGGTGAGCCCTTCCACCCGCCGCCGGTCCGTCGCGGCCCCATCCGACGAGGCCGTCGACGGCGAGGGAACCGCCTACGCGGACGTGCCGGAGACGCCCGGTGGGGGCCCCATCGAACCCGACTGGCTGCGCGATGCGCCGCAACCGGGCGAGCAGCCGCCGGAGCTGACCGCCGACGAGCGGCGGGCACTCGAAGCCGCGCAGGAGGCCACCCGCCGCCAGCGTGCCGCGAAGCGGGCCGAGGAGATCGTCGGCCGGCTCAACCCCGAGCAGGCGCGGGCGGTCACGACGACGGACGGGCCGCTCCTGATCTTCGCCGGGGCGGGCTCCGGCAAGACCCGCGTCCTGGCCCATCGGATCGCCTACCTCATCGGCGTCGCGGGCGTCCGGCCCTGGGGGATCCTCGCGGTCACGTTCACGAACCGGGCGGCCGGTGAGCTCCGGGAGCGGATCATCTCGCTCGTCGGCGAGCCGGGCCGCGACGTCCAGGCGGGCACCTTCCACGCGCTCTGTGCCCGCGTCCTGCGCCGCGACGGCGAGGCGATCGGGATCAGCCGCCGCTTCGTCGTCTACGACACCGACGACCAGCAGGCGCTGATGAAGACGATCCTCCGCGAGGAGGACCTGCCGCTGACCGGCGAGTTCAAGCCGAGTCTCGTGCTCGGGGCGATCAGCCGGGCGAAGAACGAGATGTTCGACGCGGCGTTCCTCGCCGAGAACGCGGTCAACCACCATCAGCGCGTGATCGCCCGGCTCGCCCGCCGCTACACCGAGCGCCTCAAGCAGGTCGGCGCGCTCGACTTCGACGACCTGCTCCTCGAGGCTGTCCGCCTCTTCGAGGAGGCGCCCGACGTCCTGGCCCGCTACCAGGATCGCTGGCGCTACCTCCACGTCGACGAGTACCAGGACACCAACCGGCCGCAATACCTCTGGGTCCGGGCCCTCGCCGCGAAGCACCGCAACCTCGCGGTCGTCGGCGACGACGACCAGTCGATCTACCGCTGGCGGGGCGCCGACATCCGGAACATCCTCGACTTCGAGCGCGACTACCCCGACGCCACGATCGTCAAGCTCGAGCGCAACTACCGCTCGACCCAGCTCATCCTCGACGCCGCCCACGCCGTTGTTTCGCGCAACACGGAACGGACCGACAAGAAGCTCTGGACCGAGCAGGCCGGCGGCCGGCCGATCCAGCGCTTCGAGGCCTACAACGAAGAAGAGGAGGCCGAGTGGATCGCCCGCCAGATCGAGGGCCTCCTCGGCGGCCGCGGCTCGGTCCTGACCCGCCGGGCCGATGACGACGACGATGGCGACCGGCTGCGCGCCCGCGACGTCGCGGTGATGTACCGGATGAACGCCCAGTCGCGGGCCATCGAGGAGTCGTTCCTGCGCTACGGGATCCGCTATCAGCTCGTCGGCGGCACCCGCTTCTACGCCCGGCGCGAGGTCAAGGACGCGCTCGCGTACCTGCGGATCCTGCGCTCCGACACCGACAGCGTGAGCTTCGAGCGGATCATCAACGTCCCGGCCCGGGCGATCGGCGACAAGACGATCGAGACCCTCCGCGCCGAGGCGCGCCGCGACGGCATCTCGACCTGGGAAGCGATCGAGCGGGCCGCCCGGGGCGAGATCGAGGGGCTCGCGACGCGGGCCCGAACCTCCCTCGCCGACTTCGCGGCGCTCGTCCGGCGGCTCCGCTCGCGGGTCGGCGTGCTGCCGCTGCCCGAGCTGCTCGACGAGGCGCTCGAGGCATCGGGCTACCGGGCGATGCTGGCCGACGGCTCCGAGGACGGCGAGGAGCGCTGGGCGAACCTGCTCGAGCTGCGCTCGGTGACGACCCGCTACGACGATCTCGAGCCGGAGGACGCGCTCGACCGGCTCCTCGAGGAGACCGCCCTCGTCGCCGACCAGGAT